>QMTB01000007.1 GCA_003649845.1 Thermoplasmata archaeon
TCTCTTCATTCTCTCTTGTTCATCACTTTGGAAACTAGTATAGACAGAATTTTTTTCAATAGTTTTTCCTCCTCAAGCGGATTTAGAAAAAATTAGAAAAACCTGGAGAAACTTTTTATTTAGGAGAATAGAAACATCTCTTTGGAGAATATACCTTACCGTCTTCCTTAAGTTTTTTGATAGCTTTAGATACTTCTTTACTTTCAACACCGAGTGTTTTAGCTATATCCCCTGGTCTAACTGGTTTACCAGCTTTTTTCATGACTTCTAAAACCTCTTCTTCTAAAGTCACTCTAATCACCTTTTTAATTAAAATTTCTTGAATTTATCTTTTGGAGCACTACATACTGGGCATCTATCTGATGGAGTACCAACATGTGTATATCCACAGATTGGACAGATATATATATCCCCTATATCGATATCTTTTCCGCCTTCAGCAGCTTGTTTTGCTTCTTGATATAAACCAGAGTGGATCTTCTCTGCTTCCAGAGCATAGTGTATAGATGTTTCAGCGTTTTTCTCATTCTGCAGTTTAGCTATAGCATCATATGCTGGATACATCTCTTCAACTTCAAAGGTTTCTCCATCTATACCTGCTTGAAGGTTATCTTTTGTCTCTTTGATGAAACCAAGGTTTCTTGCATGATTAGTTGCATGCACCTGCTCTGCATATGCTATAGCTTTAAACAATCTTGATATATTCTTATAACCCTCTTTCTCGGCAACCTCGCTAAATATAAGATATTTCATATGTGCCATACTTTCGCCTGCAAAAGTTTCATTTAAAGATTTCTCAGTCATCTTCCTCATTTTTTCTCTACCTCCTCTTTTAGTTTATTTAAAACCTCTTCAACATGTCCATTTACTTTAAACCTTCCGCCATTCATATACTATTTCGCCTGCTGGATTTATAAGGAATGTACTTCTAACTACACCATAGTATTCTCTACCATACATCTTTTTAAGTTGCCATACACCATATCTTTTAAGCACTTCATGTTTTCCATCGCTTAGCAGCTTAACCTTTAGATTATGTTTCTCAATGAATCTTCTATGACTCTCAACCGAGTCAGGACTCACTCCTATTACAACAGCGTTTAGTTTATCAAATTCCTCTATATTGTTACTGAAGTCAATAGCTTCTCTAGTACAACCTGAAGTGTTATCTTTAGGGTAAAAGTATAGTGCAACCCATTTACCTCTAAAGTTATCTAAACAGGTTTCAACATTGTTTTCATCGGGTAAACAGAAATCCGTAGAGGTTTTATTGTCTTTCATTATTTTTTTTACTCCTTTTTACTCCAAAGTCCATGTACGTTGCAATATTCCCTAGCCATGGTAATATCAGTAACATCAAAAACTGCTTCTGGTTCGTCGCCAGGTTTAAGATACTTTCTAAGTATCCTGTCGTCCTTAGTAATAACTTCGATTAATTCTATATAATGTTTCTCCTCCATAGGATGTTTAGCATTTTCACCGATTCTAACTTTAATTTTATCTCCTTCTTTCTCTACAAATGGTACATGTTTTTCTGTAGATGTATCTGCTGTCTGCTCCTCCATAAGCTTCATTGGCTGTCCGCAGCATACAAGTTCTCCTACTCCAGCATGTAATATTTCAACGATATTCCCACATATCTCACATTTATATACTTCATATCTTTCTGTCATATTTTCTATTCATCTCTCAATATTTCTTCAACTTCTTTTTTTCCTTCTTCTAATTCTTTGACTTGTTCTTCATCCATATTTAGAAGCATAGTTTGGAATTCACCAACATGGGTTTTCTCCTCTCTAGCTATATCTAGCAAAACAGCTTTTATATTAGAATTAGATGTAAGAGACGCCATTTGTTCATAGAGGTTGATAGCGTCAAGTTCAGCTATAACTGCTAATCTCAGTATTTCTCTATCTAGATCCTCTTTTTTTATCTTAGTTAAATCAATTGGTGTTTTAGACAACATTTTATGCTCCCTCTTCTGCTGGTGGAATATAAACTCGAGTTGCAAGTTCTTTATCAATCATGAATAAGCCATTGCCTCTATCACCAGCGAGTTTAAGTTTTGCAATAATCTCATTGTCGTTACCTTCTTCTTCTATTTGCTCAGTGACAAACCATTGTAGGAATATCTGAGTTGCATGGTCTTTTTCTTCAATTGCAAGTTCCATTAGATCATGTATAGATTTTGTGATAAACTGTTCATGTTTCAGTGTTTTCTGAAACATATCCATTGCATCTTTGAATTCAGATGGTGGTTCTTCAATAACTTTAAGTTTTACTTTGCCACCCTGTTCATTTATATAGTTGTAGATGCGCATTGCATGATCCATTTCTTCTTTATATTGCACCATAAACCAGTTTGCAAACCCTGGTAGACCAATGTTCGTACTGTGTGCTGACATAGAGAGGTAAAGATAAGCAGAGTATAACTCCTTGTTTAGTTGTTCATTCAGTGCTTCTTCCATTTTTTTACTTAGCATATCTTCTCACTTCCTTTCACAATTTTTTATGGCATAGCCACCAGTCAAAACATTCTATCTCCCCTTTCTTCTTAGCCTTCTCTCTCTTCTCTATCTCTTCTGTTGTTGCAGCTGGTGGTACTATAACTCTATCTTTTATAAGTTCATTATCCGGCCATTTATGAGGCAGCGCTACACCATGTTTATCACTTATCTGCAGGGCTTTTAAAGCACGGAGTATCTCATCCCAGTCTCTACCAACCTCTGCAGGGTAATAAACTATAGCCCTAATCACTCCTTTAGGATCAACTATGAAAACTGCTCTAGCTGTTATCGTAGAGCCTTGTGGTATCATACCAAGCATCTCAGCTACCGTGCCTCTATCATCTGCTATAATTGGAAACTCTATCTCCTCATTCAAATTCTCTTTTATCCATTCCATCCATTTCAGATGACTGAACACCTGATCTACGCTTAACCCAATAACCTCTGCACCTAGTTTCTTGAATTCTTGCAGCCTCTTCTGCATTCCATAGAACTCTGTGGTACAAACTGGTGTAAAATCTGCTGGATGCGAAAACAATACAAACCACTTGCCTTTAAACGCTTCAGGAAGTTTCATCATCCCGTGTGTTGTTTTTACTTCTATTTCAGGGAATTTTTCTCCTATTACTATCATCTTTTTCACCTTCTTTTTTCATTATTTTATAATTTTACTGTGTTCACTCTTAATATTATCAGCTAGTTTATCGAGAAGTTTAAAATCATCCTCCCTAGGATAACCTTTAACAAGTACAGGTTCGAGTAATTCTACCTTTAAATTCTTTATTGTATTTTTAATCTGTTCAATTGTTCTTCCACTCCAACCATATGATCCTATTATAGATGCATATCTAGTTTTTGGCCTAAGGGCATTAGCGAGATATGCTGCATATACAGCTAGAGGATGTGCATTGCCTAATACTGTTGGAGTTGCTATTATTATAGTTGCAGCATCTACAAGAGATATTGCAAGTTCACCGATATCTGCTACTGAGAGGTTAAATGGTTTAACCTCTATATCTCTTTGTGTCAATGCATCAATTAGATATTCTACCATTGCTTTTGTACTGCCATGCATTGAAATATATGCTAAAACAACCTCGTTTTTAACTTCGTCAGATATCCATTCTTTATATGCATCTAATATAAACTTGGGGTTATCATAGAGTGGTCCATGGCTTGGGGCGATAATAGAGATATCTAAATCCTTTATCTTATCTATATTCTTCTTTATAGGTGTTCTAAAAGGCATCATGATTTCAGCATAATACCTTTTAGCGGATTCATATACTCTATCTTCATCTTTGGCAAATAGATTGCTGGTAGCTAGATGAGATCCGAAGAAATCACAGGTGAAGAGGATTTTATCTTCCCTTAGATAGGTAAGCATGGTTTCAGGCCAGTGTACCCATGGAGCATATATGAATTCAAGGGTTTTATCTCCTAGAGATAAGGTTTCTCCATCCTCTATTTCTATAAATCTATCCTCCGGTACATCAAGTAGATCGATTAGCATATTTTTACATTTAGGATTACATACAACCTTTGCCTTTGGGTATAGCTTTAGGATATCTGGTATTGAACCAGAATGGTCCTGTTCAGCATGATGTGCTATAATATAATCTATATTTTTGATATCTTTAAGTTTATCAACTAATTCATATGTTTTACTTGGATCGACTGTGTCGATAAGAGCTGTTTTCTTACTGCCTTTTATAAGATATGCATTGTAGCTGGTTCCATCAGGTAGAGGAATTAGTTCATCGAATAATCTTCTATCCCAATCTATAGATCCTACATAGTAGATATTGTCTTTTATTTCCCTATACAACATATTGTTCACTCTCTTTAAGTATATTTTTTATATCCTCCTCTGGTTCACCAATTAGTTTCAGATCCCATCTATCAACGAGTACTTTAAGTATATCATTGTTGGCCCATGCTGGTAGATTAGGCCCTATATATATTCCTTTTATATTTAGTGAGAGCAGGCTCCATAATATAGATACTGCCTTCTGCTCCATCCAGCTTAAAACAAAGGTTAAAGGTAGTTCGTTTATAGTAGCGTTAAATAATTCTGCAAGCGCTTCAACAATTTCTATACCAACTATTGTATCATTACATTGTCCTATATCAATTAGCCTTGGTACACCTTCTATATCTCCTAGATCTAAATCGTTTATTCTAAATTTACCGCAGGCAAGTGTTATTATAATTGTGTCTCTAGGTAGCATCTCTACAAATTTTCTATAATACTCATTCCTCTTCATAGGTGCATCGCAGCCACCTACCACAAAGAAATGTTTTATCTCACCTGATTCAACTAATTCCTTTATTTTATCAGCTAAGGAGAGTATCACAGATTTTGAATAACCTGTTTTCAGTATAGTGTTGCTAGGTTCTTCTTCAAGTTCAGGTAATGTTTTTGCTTTTTCTATAACCTCTGTGAAATCATAACCCTCGATGTGTTTCACTCCAGGTAGTCTTGCAGGTCCAGTAGTGAACAATCTATCTCTATACTCCTCCCTTGGAATTAAAACACAGTTTGAAGTACCTAATATTGCAACAGGGTATTTAGAAAATAAACTTTTCTGATCAAACCAAGCTTTTCCAAGGTTACCAACTAGGTGCTTATATTTTTTCAACCCAGGATATCCATGTGCAGGTAGTAACTCAGAATGGGTATAGACATTTATTCCAGTACCCTCAGTTTGTTTTAATAACTCTCCAAGTGCTTTTAAACCATGACCAGTAACTATTATACCTCTCCCTTTAACTGTTCCTGTTTGAACTTCTGTTGGCTCTGGTTCACCATATGTTTCAATAAGTGCTTTTTTAAGGAGCTTCATGGTTTTAATATTCATTCTACCTGCTTCAACAGCTAATTCAACAAAGTCTTCCGCATCAAAATTAACGTTTGTAAAAGTTGAATAGAAAGCTCTCTCTAGAAAAGCATCTACTTCTGAGTCTGTATAGCCAAGCTCTCTAGCATGATATAGATAAGCTGCCATTCCTTTTGCAGCAAATATTAGATTATCCTGTAAACGCGCAACAGTTGCTTCCTTTCCGCATACTCCTTTTACCATGCAGCCTTTACCACCAACGGCTTGTGAACATTGATAGCAAAACATGTCCAAATCTTTATTCATTTTTATTATGCCTCCTTTTCAAATTCTTCTTTACCTGCTCCGCATACTGGACAGACCCACTCGTCTGGTAGAGCATCAAAACTTGTACCAGGCTCTATTCCATTATCTGGATCTCCTTTCTCTGGATCATAAACATATCCACATACCTTACAAACATATCTATCCATTTCCTTTTTCACCTCTTTTCTTCTTATCAACTACTTTGCTATATGTTGGAGCCGTTTTTGGAGAATACCCTCCTTTAATCTTATGATAATATTCATAAGTCAAAGGTTCTCTATTTTCATTTAGAATCTTTCCATCTACAACTTCTCCTATAAACAGTGTATGTGTACCAACATCTATCTTATCTACAACTTTTGCCTCTACATATGCTAATGCATAATCTATAACTATAGGTAGACCTAGTCTTCCTATCTTAAAATTAATGTTAGAGGATTTATCTATATCTCTACCTGATTTAAAACCAAATAAACCTATAAATTTCATTGGTGTTTCCTGTGACAGTATTGATGCAGTGAAAAGTTTACTTTCCTCTATATATTGATGTGTCAGATTTTTTTTATTTATACTGATTGCTATCTGAGGTGGTTCTGCTGTAACTTGGAAGAGGGTATTAGCTATCTGTCCATTAATCTTATCCTCTTTTTTTGAACATATAACGTATAATCCATATGATACTTTATG
This sequence comes from Thermoplasmata archaeon, assembly GCA_003649845.1. Classification (GTDB taxonomy): domain Archaea; phylum Thermoplasmatota; class E2; order DHVEG-1; family DHVEG-1; genus B44-G15. Next base: position 6,341 of record QMTB01000007.1, read on the forward strand.
AAGTACCTTTGGGTCCATTTTCTTCTATCTCCTTCTCCAAACAATCTTTACATATTCCCTTAAAATATCCATGAATCTCCTCTACTTTAAAGCCGTTTTTTTCGACTCTATCAATAACCGGACAGGTAAGATCTATATCAAATATTCTACCGCATTTTTTGCATATAAAGTGGTGATGTAAATCACTCCTATAATCATATCTAGTTTCGTTACCTATTATTCTTAGAGATTGTATTATACCGTGTTTCTCTAGTATCTCTACGGAGTTATAGATCGTCGTTTTAGAGAGCGAGGGGCTTCTCTTCTTCAATTCTAGATATATCATTTCTACAGTTGGATGATTTCTATGTTCATCTAGATATCTTAATATCTCTAATCTTTGAGGAGTTACTTTCATTGAATGCTCCTTCAATATCCTAACATATTTTTCAAACATCTTATCCTAGCCCTTATTTGAAATAAATTTTAAATTGAAATTATTACAATTTTATATGAAATACAAATGAAGTATTTAAATTTTTTCTAAGTCATCTGTTTAGTAATTTTAGATTCATAGCTCATGTGTTTGTTCTATATAAGAATGCATAGTTTTTCAAATAATAGAATAACATTGCAGACAGTCAGGGTGGTATTACATTAAAGGTTTTTTATGGAAGTTAAAAATGTTGTCTGAATACAAGGTACTTTTAAAATTTAAGTATCCTAGCTTTTAGCAACGACTAATTTAACTATCCTTTGCTGTCTAACTATTGAATATATAGTACTAAAACGAACAATTTTATATTTGATATGCCCATCTACATTTATATTTGGGTCTATGAGGTAGTCTGGATATCCTACCGGCCTTCGGAGCCGGTAACTGGGGTTCGAATCCCCATAGACCCGTAATTTTAATGTATCACTATATATCATGTATTTTGAGATATAGACCCTGTATGGCATAACATTTATATTAAAGTAAAGACTACAATTTTTTATATACAACAATATTATATTTATCCTGACAGAGTAGTAAGTAGTATTAAAGAATTGCTTTTTGGTTCCACAAGTTTTATGTCAACTTGTTTATTATAGACATTACCAATTGGATAGATAATCTTTTCTCCAATATCCCATCTATTGTTTTCTTTTTCGGTGCTGTTTAGATAGTCATCTATTGTTGTCTCATTAGTTAGTCCGTTTACTACAACTATTAGCCTTGTATCAATTCCTACTGACTCCCCACCCATATGAATGATTGTAATATTGCCGTTTTCAATAGTAGCTATAACATCTAGAGGCGGTGGATTTGGGATAGGCTCAGCGGATAAAATAGAGTAATAAACAACAGAAAAGGTGCCTATGGATATAGCAAGAAGTAATAATATACCTACAATCTCTGATACTGCATCCTCATCCATTCTATTACCTTTCCATAGATTAAAACTGCAGGACGTTAATATATTTTGTCCCCTTATAACATCAAAAATTCTACTAGTGGACATATGATAAATCGTTTTATAGATGGGATCTCTCAGCTTAGATATCTACCTTTGGCAATTGAGCAGGAGAGAAATTTGCAAACTGTTAAACGAACGATAAACCTTTAAATATAATTGTGAGGAGAGATGTATTTGAGGGATCGGGAAGCTTAATTTTCCTCCCCGTATATTCTCTCTCCTGATTCCTCCCATCTCTCCCCTTCTACACGTATCCTCCTCTAAGTTTCCTTCGATCTATTTTAACATTAGCTGGAGACACTATCATCATATTATTTCCAATCCCTGCTATGTCACCATTGATCTCCTCTACCATTTTTTTTAGATCCTCTGTGATTCTCTTCAGTATAACTTCTTCATCAGCTATTGGAGAGAAGTCTAATAGAAGGAGGTTTCCACCATATACATAATCAGAGAATTGACGTAGATCTTCATATCTATGTATCTCCCCTACTCTAACATACATCTTTGCAGGAGGTATAGTTTTATTGGTTTCAATGTATTTCTCTAAATCAATATATCCTTCTACATTTCCCTGTTTCTTCTCCCCGAAAATTTTATCTACCAGTCCCATACCACTCACGCTCCAGAACCTAAACTTAAAACGAAAGGATGCTTATAAATATTTGTCTTCAAAATTCATCCAACTGACCACAAATGAGCTCTGCTAGAGAGATATATGAATAGATTGAAGAATGAAAACGCAGCTGATTCATCTATTTTATGGAAAACATTGGAACATAGAATTATTGTTTTTCCTATCACATCCCATTTTATGAATTTCTCTCTTATAATCTTTGGATATAAATTTGGTTTTCCTTCAGCTATACATCTACCAGCATCATATCCACTGATCAAAGCTCTATATATACCTTGTCCAGTTAAAGGAAATGTACCTACACCTGTATCTCCAACAAATAATATATTATCTCTCATTAAAGGCGGCTGTAAGCCAATGGGTACAAAACCTCCTGTAGTATAATTTATCTTACCTTCAATCTTATGTTTCTCTTTGAATTCCTCAAGTAGAGTTTTTAGAGAAACGTCTGGTTTATCTACAAAACCTACGCCAACATTAACCTCTCTAATCTCAGGATTCCTAGGAAATATCCAATAGTATCCAAGTCCATATCTAAATGAATATATAATTTCAACGGTATCCTCTTTGAAACAATTTGCATCTCTAAGAGATTGTTGATAGGCTACTGCTTTTAGTCCTTTATCGATTTTTAATTCTCTTTTTATTAAACCTGGGCTGCCAGATGCATCTATAATATAATCTCCATCAAGTTCTTCAACAGTTTTTATTTCATCATTAGTTTGTATAATCGCCTCTAGAGCTTCTGCTTCAGAGGCTAACTGTTTTATAAAAACAGGTCTATTTAATATAAAAGCTGTTCCAGGTTTCCTACGTAAGATATATGTTTTTTCTCCAACAAAGGTTTTACCTACCAAGATATTACTGTATATGCTTTCTTTAGATGGAATCCATCTATCCCACTCTGATTCTAACGAATGTGCTTCCCCACATCTCCTCCCATCGACATTATCTCCTATCTTAGAATGTCTCTCATGTACAATTACTTCAATCTTTGGGTTATGTTTTTTTAGAGAAGCCGCTGCAGTTAACCCTGCTATACCACCACCTATGATATCAACTCTAATATTATATCACCCTTCCTCGATTTATACTATATTCCAGGGATACTACCTTCATCTAGGATTTCAAAACCTCTGCAGAAACCAAATACATAGCCTATTAAACCAAATGGTCCAGGGCGATATAAGAATACAAATAATCCTTTATCAAATTTCACTGTTTTAAATCCACTAACTACGCCGAATTCATCTATAAAAGGACTAGGTTTATAATAGAATAACTCTATAGCTTTACCTGTCACTGTAGTATTTGTCTCCACGGGTTTAAATAGAGTCCCCATAATAAAGGTGAATTCACCTGTTTTAGGTTTCTCAACTGGAGTAGATGATGCTATAAAAGAGCTGGGTATAATCAAACTCAGGGTTATGAAAATTGCAGTTAAACGTATATACATCATATCATCCAATAATCTATACTTTTAAATAAATTTAAATCTTTCGTAAAACTATTTGAATAATATCAGATAAAATACATCTTATTTTATAAACAAAATCTCATAAGTGCTACGATATTGTAAGATAAAAAATCATAGGTTTATAGTTATAATTTTAGTCAGATAGATTTTTCTACCGAAGCATTTATGTAATAGAATTTTATTTACGGCTAACCCATGGGAGGTCTAACCTAACTCTTATTTTTAACCCCCGTTCTTTTAGAATCCTCCCAAAAAAGGTTAGATCTCCTCTTACCCCCTATTCTTCTGTAATTAACTTCCATAGAGAATCACCTATATAATGGATATTCTTCACTGCTTTACCTTTATCTTGGTTTTTCATATCTTCTCCACTCATAAGTGCTATACCAATGGCGAGAGGTTTACCATGTTTCTCATCACAAATCCATACATATTCTCCTTGTTTTATAGATGAATCTGAATCTACTATACCTGGAGCCATTATATCTGCACCATTTGTAACATATGGAATTGCACCCATATCTACAGTTACCTTCTTATGTTTTGGATTACGATTTAATAATCCTACTAATGTAAAGAAGATGGATTCATTTTCCTTGAAAAAATCAGGTGATCCATTGACAAAGATGATATTTTTTTTATCTACAAGGCCAATCTCAACGGTATCCTCCTTTTTTATAAACTCTTCTCCATTAAATAATTCAGATAATTGCTTTTTGAGTATCACTACATCTTTTTTCTTTAATCGATGTTTATTTTTTACATGCATAAACTATGAAAGATATATAAAATCTTTTTAAACCCCTCTATTTAAAAAACTGTGGGTTTTCATCCAGATTTCCTTTATTCTGTTAGGGAATTCTCCATTGGAATATTCGATAATAGTTTTTCCATCAACCATTGCCTTGGTTACAATTTCATCGTATGGTAACCTTCCAACAATAGGTATATCATTCTCTGAACAAAAATCAATTATATCATTAGTATTATCTATATTTATATCATATTTGTTAATAAGTACTGTTGATGGTATATCAAAATGTTTAGCTACATCGAACACTCTTTTTAGATCATGGATAGCAGAAAGTGTAGGTTCAGTTACAATTAATACTAGGTCAACACCTGTAATAGCGGATATAACTGGACAACCTATGCCTGGTGGTCCATCTATTATAATTAAATCCTTTTTCTCCTCCAAGGCGAGTTTCTTAGCATTCTCTCTAACCATTGTTACAAGTTTACCAGATGCTTCCTCCGCTGTTTTAAGTATGGCATGAGACATAGGTCCAAATCTAGTTTCAGAGATATAGAGAAAACCTGATTCTCTATCTTTTAATTCTATAGCTTTAGTTGGACATACATAGACGCATACACCGCAGCCTTCACATCTCTCCTCTATAACATTTATCTCCTCATCGATGGCGTTAAACCTACAATTCTCATAGCATTTCATACAATTTATACATTTATCCTCCTCGTCTATAGAAGCTATTTTAAGACCATGGAAACTCATTGTTTTCTTAATACGAGGTTTTAAAATAAGATGTAAATCTGCAGCATCAACATCGCAATCAGCAAATACAGCATTATTCGCAAGTGAAGCAAAAGCAGCTGTGATAGATGTTTTACCGGTTCCACCTTTACCGCTGATAACTGTAAGTTGTTTCATCCCTCAACCTCCTCCTCTATAGTATCATATATCTCTCGGAATTTTATCTTCCAATCCTCTAATTCTTCTACAAAAGGTATACCCTTAGAATATAAATGTGCTATATCTCTATCATGTGGAATCCTAGCTATAATAGGAATTTTCTCGGTTTGACAATAGAAGTCTATCTTCCTATCACCTATACCGTCTTTGTTAACTATGACCCCAAATGGTATACCTATGTGTCTCAGTGTTTCAACAGTTAATTTAAGATCATGCAATCCAAATGGAGTAGGTTCTGCTACCAGTATACAATAATCTGAACCACTAACTGTTTCTATAACTGGACAGGATGTACCAGGTGGGGCATCTATAATTACATTCTTGTTTTTATCAATCTTCTGCTTCAGAGATCTTATAACAGGTAAACTCTGAATTTCTCCTATATTTAATAAACCTTGATAGAAGTCAATATCTTTTGCAGTCCCATGTTCTATACGGCCAACAACTCTATATCTCCAATCAATGGCATCTCTAGGACATACTAGACTACAACCTCTACAAGAATGACATAGCTCAGGGAATACAAGTACATTAGATGGAACAACAGCTAATGCATTATATACACAGAAATCAGCACATTTACCACAGAAATCACATCTTTCATAGTTAATCTTAGGTATTTCAACCTTTACATCCTCACTCTCCTCTATCTCTGCTTTTAGAAATATACTTGCATTCGGTTCTTCAACATCAAAATCAAGATACTGAGCATCTTTGACACTAAGAGCAAGATTTACGGCAACCGTTGTCTTACCAGTTCCACCTTTGCCACTAGCAATAGAGATTATCATTATCCCTTCACCCTCAAAACTAGTTTACCTATCTCTTCTTTTATATCTTTAGCTACTAGGGGACATTTAGCTACTAATAAAAAGAAGATTTTTCTCTTGACATCACTTAGAGATTCATAGTTGCCTTGACCTTTTGATATAACCATATCATATGTTCCAAGTTTCTCTAGAAAAACAGGTGATGCATATTCTAATAGTATACCAGGTGAAGATTTATCGTTGCCAGCATCACCTGCTATAATCTCTGCTATCTTATCTATACCTGCATTCCTTGCATCCTCTATTGTAACATCATTTATTATAGGATTAGCCCTCACTACATAGGTTATCTTTTTATTTCTATCATATAGTTCCTCTAATAGTAGCTTATCGAAAAATACTTCACCACAATTATCAGCAACGTATAAAACAGTCTTTGCTTTATCTAAAGCATTGAGAAAACTCCTATAGGCAGTATTGGAGATATTCTCGTGTTTCAACGATATTTTTATCATATCATCGATGTTAAATCTATTTGTAGTTCCAAAATCAATAACATTTCCAACAATAGCCAGTTTAACAGCCATCAATAATGGGTCTTCTGATTCTATCACCATCTTTTTAAGAATTGGATAGAGTTTCTCCGCAGTTTTATTAGCCTGGTCTTTAACCTTCTTATAAGGATCCTTTAAACCAGTTATCTTCCTTATTATATGGTGAACTTCTCTAGATGTTTTTGGTGGAGGACCATTAAATGATACCCTCTCTAGATACCTCATTACCTCATATATAACCTTCCTATGGATCTCTTCTTTTTCACTACTCATCCTAGCTGCTTCTAATGCCTGTGAGATAAAACATGGAATACAATCAAGATAAGTCTTCATAGTTTCATCCAGCTTCTAAAATATTATCTATAATTCATCTTCTACCAAAATGACCTTCAACTGTTGGCATCTTAGTTTCCTCTAGTTCACCACTCTTATATCTTTCAACTGCTTTCCTCACGCTACCATTTACACCTGTTATAACTTTTATCCCAGCTGCTTTTAAGGTTTGAAAAGCATTTGGTCCAACATTTCCTGTGAGGAGTACCTCCACATTTTTCCTGGCAATGGTTTGTGCAGCATTTACACCTGCTCCACCATATGCTGCTGCACTTTCATTAGATATAACCTCAAAATTCATCGTATCTGTATCAACAATTATGAGATATCTACATCTACCAAATCTTGGATCTACATCTGAATCTAAATCTCCACCTGTTGATGTTATGCATACCAACATAGCTTTAACCCTCTTAAGCTCTTGTCATAGGTGCTCCACATTTAGGGCATTTCCTTGTGTAACATGGTGCACCAAGTTGATGTGGTTCTCTATGTCCACAATTTGGACATATACAGTCGCCGCCTGGACCTTGTCCAAAACCACCGCCTCTACCTCCACCTCTACCACTTGGTGGTCCTCTTCCATTTCCCCATGGCATTTCTATTTCACCACCTTTCTACTAATGTTTTTCTCAATATTTTCAACTATATCTGCAAATGCTTTAGAAGAATCGGATTCAGGATTCTTTAGCAAAATAGGTGTTCCTGAGTCTCCTCCTTCCACTATCTCTGGATCTATCGGAACCTTACCTAGGAATGGTACACCAAAATCTCTAGCAGCTTTCTCTCCACCACCTTTCTTGAATATATCTATTTGTTTCCCGCAATGTGGGCATTTAAAACCGCTCATGTTTTCTATTATACCTATCACAGGGATATTCATTTTTTTAACAAAATTAATTGATTTACGTACGCTTACGAGAGCTACATCTTGAGGAGTTGTAACAATAATTGCACCATCTGTATTTGGTATAAGCTGTGCTACACTAAGAGGTTCATCACCTGTACCTGGTGGTAGATCTACGATTAAATAATCTAATTCACCCCAGTTTACATCACCTATAAACTGACGCATAACATTCATTTTAAGTGGACCGCGCCATATAACAGGTGTATCTTTATCCTCAAGTAGGAAACCTATGGACATAACCTTTAAAGTATTCATAGCTAGAACTGGATCTATAATACCTTCCTGAGTAGATAATGGATGTTCATCTTCTATACCTAGTATTTTTGGTATACTAGGCCCATGAAAATCACTATCTAATAGACCAACTTTGTAACCTTTCTTTGAAAGAGACACTGCAAGATTTGCAGAAACTGTGCTTTTACCGACACCGCCTTTACCACTTAAAACAATAATCTTATATTTTATATTTTCAAGGTTTTTAGTTATCCTGGAATTATCAAACATTTTTCTTTCCATTTAATCCCTCGATTTTTCCTATGTTTCCAATTTGTCATATAGTCTAGGTTTCATGAGAGAGATTTATTTCCATATCTACTTTTCCATTGTTCACTATTTCTATATCTAGTAAAGAGAAAACGAGGGTAAAGAGACTCCCCTTATTAAAACTTTCTAGGGCGTCTCTTTTTTAGATAATTCTTGTAGCCGATCCTTTAGATTCCTTAACTCTTCCTCTAGATCCTTGATGGTTTCTTCGAGGTATCTCTTCTCATCTTCGGTATTAGGAAAAGTAGGTGGGCGATAGATCGGTGGATAATAAGGTGGATAGTATCTTCTCCACCAAAATCCTCTTCTTCCCCATCCTCTGCCGAATCCTCTTCCAAAACCTGGTACAGGATTCATATAACCTGGTACATTGTATCCGGCGCAGTACCCTGCTGCTCTACCTGTCATAGGTCCTAAACCAAGTGGTCCTGTTCCATCACCCCATGGCATATAATTTTCACCTCCTTTCTATTTGAAAATATTTAAATTATCTATCATCTCTATCATCGATGGGATTTACTAGTATCCAATATATTACTCATATGGGAACTATTATTTAAACTTTTCTAATTATGTCTGTTTTTAATAGAAAAAATAAAAACTTAGTTTTCATATAATCCTCCCAAATACTTATAAACAGGATACCTATTCGTGATGCCAAATGGAAAAACCTCTAAAAATATTACATGGATCATTAAACAGCAGGGTAATAGTTGAACTACGATCAGGCAGAGCATACCATGGCATATTAGATGGATATGATGTGCCTCATATGAATATCGTGCTGAAAAATGCAGATGAGATTAAAAACGGAGAAACTATTGCAAAACATAACCTAGTAATCCTAAGAGGAGATAATATAGTATATATATCACCACCATAGAGAGGTATTTAGAAATGACAAAAGGAACAACATCCAGTTTCGGTGGAAAGAAAACACACACAATCTGTAGAAGATGCGGAAAACATGCATATCATGTGAGAAAAAGAGTATGTGCATCCTGCGGCTATGGAAGAACATCAAAGAGACGAAGATATAATTGGGCGAAACAACATTAAAAATCAAAAACATTTTTAAATAGCAATTTTCTATCTCAAAGAAACCAGTGAGGAGAGAAGATGAGAGTAGTTATTTTGATAGCAGTAGGTATAACACTACCAGCTATCCTTATAAGCGGTTGCATAGAAGAGAAAGGAGCATCTAATCATCCACCTGTAGCTGATTTTACATGGTTGCCAGAGAATCCAAATGCAAATCAAACTATAAATTTTAGATCAAACTCATCTGATCCAGATGGAGATGAATTATTATACACTTGGAATTTCGGTGATGGAACATCTCTAAGTTCAGATGAAAATCCAGTACATGTATATACAGAAGCAGGGTTATACACTGTTACACTAACAGTAAACGATGGTAAAAAAAGTAGTAATATATCTAAAGAGATTGATATAGGAATTGCTACATCAAATCTACCGCCTATAGCAAACTTTTCATATACAGTGGAGAATCTAACTGTATATTTTACAGATGAATCTATAGATCAAGATGGAAATATAAGTACTTGGAGCTGGGATTTCGGCGATTTAAATACATCAACAGAAGCAAATCCAACACATGTCTATAGTAGCCATGGAATATATAATGTTACTCTAATGGTGACAGATGATGATAGCAGTGATCCAAAGAGTGATATCATAGTTAAACAAATAACTATATAGACGGGTAACCTCCGATCATCAAACTTGGATCTCCAAATAGAATATAGGATTCTACAACTTGAGCATCCACCCAGGAATCTTTGATTAAAGTCGTATTAGTAGTATCCCAATTTATATTATATGTATCTAGATACCATGTTATAGTATTCTTTAACATATCTCCAACGTGATGTACATTATAGTATCCATATTGTCTAAATAACTGTACCTCTATCTCGTTTATACCACCAGCGAAAGCATATTTATCCTCCTTAGTATGACCGAGAGCAGTGCAACCAAAAGAAGCTATACTACCACCGTCTTTCTTCCTAGTTATCTTCCATCCTATACACTCGGGAACCGCTTCTCCACGATATAGAGATATACGGTTGAAGATTTTAAATATAGAAACATCAAATTGACAGTTATGACAACCACTGAATACACAAACAGGGTACATACCTTCATTCTTCAACAATGGTATATCTTTTAAAGTTAAACCTCTGATAAATGTATGATTATTAGGAGGATGATTACCCCAAGTTTTAGGACTCCCATGTCCAACTAGATATAGGAATCCACATCCATTAGTTATAGCATTTATAACATCAGACTCACCTGTAAATGTACCATCTGAAGCATAGAGTCTTATAGGAGTAAAACCACTCATATTCTCTATAGCTAGATCTCCATATATTTCACCCTCATACCCCTTCCATAGTGGATTATCAATCTCAGGATAGGTGTCACCAGCTACTACAACCATACGATGAAACCACTCTGAGTTATAGGTTGTATCCTCATATTCAATGATTTTATTGACCATTATTTTAACTTCAGCTATATTTCTACAAGGTAACCTACCAATGGCTACATCTGGATATAAATCAATATATTTATCCTCCGGTAAACCACCATATCTCCATTCACCATATATTCCATCATTATCAGAATCCCAACTAGAGAAGCTACCATTTCTATCATAAATATCAGCATAGTATAAATCGGAGATATAATCTGGCTCCCAACTGTTACCCATAGAAACATATCTAACAGGGAAATACCATATAGGTAACTGACCTTTCTTCCCACCTACTAGTAGAACATATTGTGTACCCCAGTTTTCTATAGCATCTTTAATAAAATATTTTATTTGCTCAGGTTTATCTCCACCTTTCACTGGGAAGTATACGCTAGTATAAATCTCTTTCAAGGTAACAAGTTTTGTAGATAAACCTTTACTGATTTTATGTTCTACTAAAGGTTGAAGAGCTCTCTGGAATTCCTGTGGACATAAAATCAATAAACTATATTCTTCAGGTTGAGATACCACTGAGAATGCAGGTAAAATGATAATACTGATTGATAATACCGCTCCTATAACTCTAAACCTATTCATATTATATCACCTACAAAAATATATAGAAGGAGATGTATATTAATTATACGTTTACGGGTAACCTCCGATCATCAAACTAGGATCTCCAAGTAAAACCCATTGTTGTACTGTTTTTGCATCTATAGCAGAATCACTAGTAGCAGGTGTATTCCAGTTTATAGGATAACGATGTAGATAATCAGTGATAGCATTCTTCCATACATCACCTAGTATATGAGTATGGTTTGTACCATATTCATAGAAGAATGTTGGTTCAAGATAGTCTCCTGCACCACTGAAAGATTCTTTATCCTCTTTACTCATCCCTAAACCAGTGCATCCTATAGTAGCTATGCTACCACCATAAAATTTCTTTGTAAGCTTCCAACCCCAACACTCTGGAATCCATGTGAAATAATACCATGGATTTTCTTTTAGTTTACCCAGATGTACATCAAACTCTAAATTATGACAACCACCTACTACACATACCGGTAGTTTATAACCATTCCATAGTAGATTCATATTTAAAACAGAGAGTCCTTCTATCCAAGTATCTGGATCATTTGGTGGATGAGTACTCCATTTAAATGGATTAGCATGTCCTTCAAAATATAGGAAACCACAACCTTGATTTATAGCTTTTATAACATCCCTTGGTCCTTTAAAACTACCATCAGAAGTCCATAATCTTATAGGAGTGAAACCACTCATATTCTCTAAACCACGCTCAGTGTTTTCTTCACCTTCATATCCAACCCATTTAGGATTAAGTTTTTCAGGATAGGTGTCACCAGCTACTACAACCATACGATGAAACCAAGGTTGACCATATGTAGAGGTTTCATATTTGATAATTTTATCAACCATTACCTCTACTTCACCTATATTTCTACATGCAAGTCTACCAATAGCTACATCAGGATAAAGATCAATGTTTTTATCCTCTGCTTCTGTAGAAACACCATCATCTATCCATTCACCATAGATTCCATCGTTATCAGAATCCCAACTGGAGAAGTTGCCATTTCTATCATAAATATCAGCATAGTATAATTCAGAGATAAAATAAGGTTCATCATATCCATGTCTAATATCCTGATTATAGACATATCTGATAGGCATATGTCTAAAATCTCCGACTAACATTACATATTTTATATTCCATATATCATAGGCTTTTTTAATAAAATATTTAATCTTCTCAGGGTTATCTCTACCATACCAATACATTTCCTCATAAACCTTCGAGAGAGGCACCAACCTCGTTTTTACTCCAACATTCTCCTTATGTACAACCAATGGTTTTAGAGCTTTCTGGAATTCATCAGCTGTGATTATAAGTAGATCATACTGAGCTGGAGAAACACTTTTTACTCCATTTGTTACAAGAAAAGTATTTGCTGTAATAAAAAACATGATTAATATAATCA
>QMTB01000008.1 GCA_003649845.1 Thermoplasmata archaeon
TGAGGAAGTAGGTATGAGAGCTTCGTCTTCCGAGTGCTCCTATGGTGTCCATGTCTAGAGGTTTGTTTTTCTTTATGTATGATCCAGAGGTATCAAGTGCTCCATCGATGTAGATTTTAAATTCCCCGTTGTTGTCAACCCAAACGATATGATGCCACTGGTTGTTGAATACAGTGGATTTGGATGTACGTTCAAGTCTTTTGATGTTATCCGGGTCTCTTATAAAGACTTTAAGTTGTAGGTCATCTGGACCGCATGATCCTAGAAGGAAGGTGGAATAATAATTGTTTGTTGATCCTTCGGAGAATATAACCCGTAGTCCTTCTTGAGGTGGAGCTTTAATCCATACTTCTATGGAATATATGTCTTGGTTATGGATTGATATATCTCCGCAATCAACATAATCATCCTTTCCATCAAAACTTAGTGCGCTACCGTTTACTCCATTTGTCCATATACCTCCATATATTTTCCCATTGTTATTACCGATAGAGTCATGTAGGATAAATCCTGTGTTTTCATTGAAACTCCATTGAGCTATCAACCCTTGGTTTTTCTTATTTGTTTTAGTAGATTCATATATAGACTTTATTTCTTGAGATGATAAATCTGATTTATATATATGTATTTCATCTATTATACCGTTGAATACTCCTCGGTTACCATGATTTGAGTTGAGGATGTTACCTATCCTTAGTGGTGCTGAACCAGTATATGCAATAATTTTACCAATAGTTTTGCTACCTTCTAGTTCTCCATTAACATATATTTTGATGCTATTTCCATCATATACACCTGCTACATGATACCATCTGTTAGGCAAATGTGGTTTTGAACTTACAGAGAAATCTCGATCATCAGAAGCTCTCTCTAAACCAGTTACAAAACTATTACCACGGGTCCATGCTAAATAAAATGTATCTTCATTTAAACCATTACGAGCGATCTTCCATACGATAGGGTCATTTCTAGCATCCCAACCAGGAGTAAAAGGTCTCACCCAAGCCATTATGGTCCAAGAATCTACTAGGTTATAGACACCATTTGTATTAGGTATCTCAACATAATCATTTCTATTATCAAACTTGAGAGCGGGGCTAACTACTCCGTTACTCCATGTTGCTCCATATATCTTTCCATTGTTATGATTTGATGAACTGTCTATCAATGTATTTCCTTTCATCTCATCAAAATGCCATACTCCGATTGGATCAGTTGATTTAGATACAACACACGGGGAAAGAATTGCTAGAGAGATAAGCAACACTATAATAGGTAAACATTTGAAAAGAAATCCTCGTAGTCTTTTTTGTTTTTCTACCTCAAAAATCGATTTTTTAAACTTTCCTACATTATATAGGCTTTTTCTATCCAGCATCACCATCCTCTCCTGAACTTATATAGTAAATAAAAATCTATAATTTAAATTTATTGGACAACATGATAAAATAAGTTTGATAAAATATATAGCTTTATATTCTATAGCGCATCTATTAAATGAATTAACAGAAATTTTACATTCCTATATACATTTTAATGGGAGAATCATCTGTTTGATAAAATAAATTTCTAGATACCATCTTTTATGTTCACCGTATAATAATGAAAATCACGCACTATAAGCTATGCCATCCCAAATATTTAAGATAAAAAACACAGGTTCTATCAATCTCCTTATATAATGATTAGATGAATTCTCTCCAAGTTGATGGAAGATTATTTTATAGTTAGGAGGAGATTAATAGAGTTTTCTAGGTAGGTAAATATTGAGGAGTGAGGAGATTGCATAGATATCGTTTGTAGCCTAAATTTTTGAGGATAACAATTAAATCTTAGCTTATATAATCACCTAAAGGTTTTTAGATGATTAGATTATCCTTGGTATGGTGATGTATCTTGGATTTTAGTCTCACCGAGGAACAAAAAATGTTTCAAAAAACTGTCCATGAATTCTGCGAGAAAGAGCTTAAACCTATTGCATCAAAGATTGACAAAGAGGAGTACTTCCCTAAGAATTTATACCGTAAAATGGGGAAGATGGGTTTGCTAGGTATGACAGTGCCAAAGAAGTATGGTGGAGCAGGTATTGATAGAATAAGTTATATGATTGCTTTAGAAGAGATAGGTAGAGTATGCGGTTCAACTGCGATTACAGTAGAAGCACATAATAGCCTAGGTGTAGGTCATATATATGAGATGGGTACAGAGGAACAGAAAAAGAAGTATCTACCAAAGCTTACTAGTGGAGAGGAGCTAGCTGCTTGGGCTTTAACTGAACCAAATGCTGGTTCTGATGCAGCATCTATTCAAACAACTGCAGTACTTGATGGAGATGAATGGGTTCTCAATGGTACTAAACATTTTATAACAAGTGGAGATCTAGCTTGGGTTGTAACTGTTATGGCTAAAACAGATAAAACAAAGGGTGCTAGAGGTATCAGTGCTTTTATAGTTGAAAGAGGTACACCTGGGTTTAAAATAGGTCAACTAGAAGATAAACTAGGGTTGAGAGGAAGTCACACTGCTGAGCTTATATTTGAAGATTGCAGGATACCTAAGGAGAATCTACTTGGTAAAGAAGGTGAGGGTTTCATTGGAGCTATGAAGATATTGGATAGAGGTAGGACTGCTATTGGTGCAATGAGTGTTGGTATAGCTAGAGGTGCATTCGAAGAGAGTTTGGCTTATGCTAAACAACGTCAACAGTTTGGTAGACCTATAGCTAAATTCCAAGCTATACAGTGGATGCTTGCTGATATGGCTACGGAGATTGACGCAGCTAGATTATTGGTTTATAGAGCTGCTTATCTAGAAGATCAAAATGTTAAATTCAGTAAAGAAGCTTCTATGGCCAAACTCTTTGCATCTGAGATGGCTATGAGGGCAACTGTAAAAGCGATTCAAATATTTGGTGGATATGGATATATGAAGGATTATCCACTGGAAAGGTTTTATAGAGATATTAAACTATGTCAAATTGGAGAAGGAACTTCTGAGGTACAACGTATGATTATAGCTAGGCAACTAGGACTATAGGAGGATAAATATGAGTTTAGATAAAGATGTAGATACATATGAAGAGCTGTATAACTCTTTCAAATGGGAGATTCCAGAGTACTATAATTTTGGATTTGATGTTGTAGATAAATGGGCTGAGGATAGAACAAAACTTGCTTTAATCTCAATTGATAGAACAGGTAAACATGATAGGTATCATACCTTTTATGATCTAAGTGTAGCATCAAATAGGTTTGCTAATGTATTGAGGAAGATAGGTGTAAAGAAGGGAGATCGTGTACTAGTAATATTACAAAGTATACCAGAATGGTATATAGCTCTCATAGGTATGTTTAAACTAGGTGTAATACCAATGCCCGGTACATCTCTTTTAACCTCTAAAGATATAGAGTATAGAATTAATCGTGCAGAAGCTTGTATGGTGTTAACAGATCTTGATCATGCAGATAGTGTAGAAGCAGTTAAAGCAAACTGCCCTTCTTTAAAACATATGATGTTAGTAGATGGTAAGAGAGTCGGATGGTATAATTTTGATGAAGAGATGAGTGAAGCATCTCCTGAGATTTCCCAAGAAGAGATAGGTAAAACCAAGTCTAGTGATCCTATGATAATCTATTTTACCTCTGGTACAACTGGTCATCCAAAGATGGTTTTGCATACCCATAGTTATCCTTTAGGTCATGAGGTCACCGCTAGGTTTGCACAGGCTTTAACTGATAAGGATCTTCATTGGACTGTCTCTGATACCGGCTGGGCAAAGGCAGCTTGGGGTAAACTTTTTGGGCAAATGATAGTAGGTGCAGCTATTATCCAATGGGAAACCCCTGGGAGGTTTGACCCAGATGGATTACTTAGAGCTATGGAGAAGTATGGTGTAACAACCTTTTGTGCACCACCAACAGTTTATAGGATGCTCATTCAGCTAGATCTATCTAAATATAAACTCAAACTTAGGCATTGCATGAGCGCTGGTGAACCACTTAACCCAGAGGTAATTAGAGTATGGAAGAAAGCTTTTGGACTTGATATATATGATTTCTATGGTCAAACTGAAACAGTATGCGTACTCTCTAATTATCCTTTTATGCCAATAAAATATGGTTCAGTTGGTAAACCAACACCAGGACATGATGTAAGAATTGTTGATGATGAAGGTAATGAACTTGGACCCAATGAGGAAGGTAATATAGCATTATATATAGGGGAACAACGTCCACCAGGTTTATTCAAGGAGTATTGGAAGGATGAAGAAGCTATGAAGAAAGCTTTCCGTGGAAACTATTACTATACAGGTGATAGAGGCTATAAGGATGAAGATGGATATTTCTGGTTTGTAGGTAGAGATGATGATGTTATAAAATCTTCTGGATATAGGATTGGTCCTTTTGAAGTAGAATCAGCTCTTATTGAACATCCAGCTGTTGCAGAATGTGCTGTTGTAGGTGTACCAGATCCAAAAGGTATAAGAGGTACTGTTGTAAAAGCAGTAGTGGTTCTAGCTAAAGGCTATAAACCCTCTGAAGCTCTTACTAAAGAATTACAAGAACATGTTAAGAAAACTACTGCACCGTATAAATATCCAAGGATAATTGAGTATGTTGATGAGTTACCTAAAACAATCTCTGGGAAGATATTGAGAAGAAAACTTAGGAAATCCTAAGTTTTTCTTTTCTTTTTGGAAAACATTTTAAATATAAATTAGATTTCATCAGTCATATTTTTAGGAGGAGGCTACGATATATGGAAGAAGTTGTAATAGTCGCTGGTGTTAGAACACCTCAAGGTAAATTCGGTGGTGCTTTAAAAGATTTCTCAGCTCCTCAACTTGGAGGAATTGTTATAAGAGAAGCTGTTAGAAGAGCAGGGATTAAACCAAGTGATGTAGATGAGGTAATAATGGGTAATGTAGTATCAGCAGGTCTTGGGCAGAATGTAGCTAGACAAGCAGCGATACAAGCAGGTATACCATATGAAGTTGGAGCATTACATGTAGATAAGGTATGTGGATCTAGTCTTAAAGCTGTAATACTTGCTGCACAAGCTATAAAAGCTGGTGATGCTAGTTGTATAGTAGCTGGTGGAATGGAAAGCATGACTAATGCTCCATATATATTAGATAAGGCACGTTTTGGTTATCGTCTATTTGATGGAAAAATCATTGATGCCATGGTTCATGATGGATTATGGGATGTATACAATGATTTCCATATGGGTATAACTGGTGAGATTATAGCAGAGAAATATGATATTATTAGAGAAGATTGTGATGAATTCTCAGCTTGGAGTCATCAGAAGGCAGCGAAGGCAACAGAGAATGGATGGTTTAAAGATGAGATTATACCTATTGATATTCCGCAGAAGAAAGGGGAACCTATAGTTTTTGATAAAGATGAAGGTATAAGACCTGATACTACTAAGGAGAAACTAGGTAAATTGAAACCTTTCTTCAAAGAAGATGGTATTATTACAGCTGGTAACGCCTCTCAGATAACAGATGGAGCAGCAGCGGTAGTAGTGATGAGTAAAGAGAAAGCCTCGGATCTTGGTTTAAAGCCACTTGGAAATATTATAGATTATGTTACTAGTGGTGTGAAACCAGAATATGTAATGGAGGCACCTATTCCGGGTGTTAAGAAATTATTGGAGAAAACAGGTTATACTATTGATGATATAGATCTAGTGGAGCATAATGAAGCTTTTTCATCAGCATCAGTAGCAGTTATGAAAGAGTTAGGTATACCTAAGGAAAAGTTTAATGTACACGGTGGAGCAGTAGCTCTTGGTCATCCAATTGGTGCTAGTGGGGCTCGTATACTAGTTACACTATTATATGCTATGAAACGCTATAAGAAACATAGAGGTTTAGCCACTATTTGTCTTGGTGGTGGAAACGCTGTTAATATGATTGTTGAAAGATAAATAGGAGGTTTTTTATATGAAAGTTAAAGACATTGGTGTTATTGGTGCTGGGCAGATGGGGCATGGAATAGCCCTTGTAGCAGCACAAGCAGGATATAATGTTATACTTAGAGATATATCAAAGGAATTAGTCGATAAGGGTTTACAGAGAATTGATAAATTTCTAAGTAAAAGCGTAGAGAAGGGAAAGATAACGAAGGATGAGAAGAATAAGATATTATCTAGGATAAAAGGAACCACTAAGTTAGAGGATGTAAAAAATGTTGATCTAGTTATTGAAGCAATCTTTGAGAATGTAGAGGTTAAAAAAGAGTTATTTAAAGAATTAGATGGAATATGTAAAGGAGATGCAATCTTTGCATCTAATACTTCTACTATTCCTATAACAGATCTAGCATCAGCTACTACTAGGGAAAACCAGTTTATAGGTATGCATTTTATGAATCCAGTACCAATTATGAAACTAGTTGAGGTTATCAGGGGTTTAAAAACATCAGATGAAACTGCTGCTTTGATTAAAGAGATAGCTGAGAAGATGGGTAAAATACCGGTGGAGGTAAATGATAGTCCAGGTTTTGTATCAAATAGACTACTTATGCCTATGATAAATGAAGCAATATTTTGTTTACAAGAAGGAGTTGGTACACCAGAGAGTATCGATGCTGTTATGAAACTAGGTATGAATCATCCAATGGGTCCATTGGAGTTAGCGGATCTAATAGGGTTAGATGTAGTTTTGAATATCATGAATGTGCTATATGAGGGTTTCAATGATTCTAAGTATCGACCTTGTTCATTGCTGAAGAAGATGGTTCAAGCAGGTTATCTAGGTAGAAAAACAGGTAGAGGATTCTACAACTATGAGGGATAACCTATGATATCAGTTGAGAAGAAGAAAAATATAGCCTGGATTACTATTGATAGACCACCAGTGAATGCACTTAACAGAGAACTTCTAAAAGAACTTCTAAGCAGAGTAGAGGAACTTGAAGATGATAAAGAAGTTAGAGTAGCAGTTATCACTGGTGCTGGTAAAGCCTTTGTAGCAGGTGCAGATATCAAGGAAATGCAGGATATGAATGTTTTAGAGGCGAAAGAATTTGCAGAGTTAGGGCATAAAGTTTTTGGTTTTATAAGAAGCTCTAGGATACCATATATAGCTATGGTAAATGGTTATGCACTTGGTGGTGGTTGTGAGCTACTAATGAGTTGTGATATAGCTATAGCTGGTAGGAAAGCTAAAATAGGTCAGCCTGAGATAAATCTAGGTATATCACCAGGTTTCGGTGGTACACAGAATCTACCGAGACTAGTAGGTAGAATGAAAGCCAAAGAACTTCTACTTACAGGTGATAATATATCAGCTGAAGAAGCAGAACATATAGGTCTTATAAATAAGGTTGTCAATGATGATAAACTTAGAGAGGAGACAGAGAAAATCGCGGAGAAAATAGCTTCTAAATCACCTATTCAAACAATGTTTATTAAAACCTTAGTTAACAGAGGATTAGATATGGATTTAAACTCCGCCTGTGTATTAGAGATATCTACATTTGCATCTGGCTTCGATACTGAAGATCAAAAAGAAGGTATGAAGGCATTTCTAGAGAAGAGGAAACCTATATTCAAGGGAGTATAAAGGGATTCTATATTCTCTCATATTTTTTTATTATAATTATTAGAATTTATTTTAGAATTCTACCTAGTATTTCTTCTGCTGCTGTATATGGATCTGTTTCTTTACTTAGTATTCTATCTACAATGGTATCAATTCTTTGTTTCACTATAGATTCATCATAGATCATATCTAGTAGATGGTTTCTTATAATCTCTATAAGTTCTGCTTCATATCTTATCTTCCTCTTCTCCTCTAATTCACCTTCTGTTTCTAGGTATTTTTGATGTTGACTTATAGCTTCTAATAAATCTGACACACCTTCTCCTGTTTTAGCTATAGTTTTAATAATAGGTGTATTTGGATTAGAGGATAATTCAACTAGATTTTCTATCTCCATAACAGTTTGATCTATACCCGGGTGATCTGCTTTATTAACAACGTATATATCCGCTATCTCCATAACCCCTGCTTTCATAGTTTGTACAGAATCACCTAAACCTGGTACTATTACAACTACGGTAGTATCAGCTATCTTTATTATATCAACCTCTGCCTGTCCTACGCCTACAGTTTCAACTAATATAACATCTTTACCCGATGCATCTAGTATCTCTACTACATCATATACTGCTCCTGCTAACCCTCCTAGCATACCTCTTGTACCCATGCTTCTTATAAAAACTTCTTTATCTAGTATAAGCTCTGTCATCCTCACTCTATCTCCTAGTAATGCTCCACCTGAGAATGGACTAGTTGGATCAATAGCTATTATACCAACTTTTTTACCATTCTTTCTATATAAACGGGTGAGTTCTGCTATAAGAGTGCTTTTACCGCTGCCCATCACTCCTGTTACACCTATTATATGAGCAGAACCAGTATATCTATGGATTTCCTTCATTAGAGAAGAAGCCTCTTTTGAATGATTCTCCACCAAGGTAATCATTCTAGCTATAGCTCTAGAGTCTCCTTCTAAAACCTTTGAAACTATCTCTTCCTTCATCTATCTTCACGTTTAACATGTTTCTCTATAAAACTTACGATATCCTCAACCAATGTACCAGGTCCAAATATCTCCGCTACACCTATTTTTTTAAGTTTTGGTATATC
Organism: Thermoplasmata archaeon; assembly: GCA_003649845.1. Lineage (GTDB taxonomy): Archaea > Thermoplasmatota > E2 > DHVEG-1 > DHVEG-1 > B44-G15. The sequence continues at coordinate 8,666 of QMTB01000008.1, forward strand.
CTCATCTGGTATGATACCTCCTCCTACTACTATTACATCCTCCATACCTTTTTCTTTTAGTAGACTAATTACATCTGTAAATAGAGTCATATGAGCTCCAGATAATAGACTCAAACCTATAACATCTACATCTTCTTGTACAGCTGTTTCTACAATCATCTCAGGTGTTTGATGTAAACCAGTGTATATCACTTCCATACCTGCATCTCTAAGTGCTCTAGCTACTACTTTTGCTCCTCTATCATGTCCATCTAATCCAGGTTTTGCAATAAGGACACGGATCTTCCTACTCATCCTATAAATCCTCCTTAATAGATGATAGGTTCTTTATATTCTCCAAATACCTCTCTTAATACCTGACAGGTTTCCCCTAGAGTAGCATAGGAATGCACGCAGTCTAATATATATGGCATAAGGTTTTCATCACCTTCCGCTGCTTTTCTAAGTCTCTCTAAGTTACGTTGAACTTTAGCATTATCTCTCTCTTTTCTAAGTTTCTTCAATCTATTAATCTGTCTTTCTTCGCCTTTTTCATCCATTTTAAGCAGAGGTATTTCAAGGTCTTCCTCTATCTGATAACGATTTACTCCTACTATAATCCTTTTTTCTTCATCTATCTCTTTCTGATATCTATATGCTGCTTCTGCTATCTCCTTTTGGAAGAAGCCTTTTTCTATAGCTGGTATTACTCCACCTAGTTTCTCTACTCTATCAAAATACTTATAGGCTTCCTCCTCCATTTTATCAGTAAGCCATTCTATATAATAGGATCCACCTAGTGGGTCAACAGTATTTGTAACACCGCTCTCCTCTGCTATAATCTGCTGTGTTCTCAAAGCGATTCTAACTGCTTTCTCAGATGGTAATGCTAATGCTTCATCCATAGAATTTGTATGTAGAGATTGAGTACCACCAAGTACTGCTGCAAGTGCTTGTATTGTTACTCTAACAATATTTATCTCAGGTTGCTGAGCTGTGAGTGTACAACCAGCTGTCTGCGTGTGAAAGCGCATATACATAGATCTAGGTTTTTTTGCACCTAGTTTTTTAAGTTCTCTAGCCCAGATACGACGAGCAGCTCTATATTTAGCTATTTCTTCAAAGAAATCATTATGAGCATTGAAGAAGAAGCTAAGTCTTGGTGCAAACTGATCTATCTCAAGCCCTCTAGCCATAGCTGCTTTAACATATTCTAAACCATCTAATAGTGTAAAAGCTAATTCTTGTACAGCAGTAGAACCAGCTTCTCTAATATGATAACCACTTATACTAATAGTATTCCATTTAGGTACATATTTAAAACCATATTCGAAGGTATCTACAATCAAACGCATAGAAGATTCAGGTGGAAATATAAAGGATTTCTGAGCGATGTATTCTTTAAGGATATCATTTTGAATGGTTCCACCTATCAATTTTTTATCAATACCTTGATTCTCAGCGTTAGCTATATACATAGCCCATATGATAGCAGCTGGTCCATTAATAGTCATAGAAGTAGTTATTTTATCTAGAGGTATACCATCAAATAGTATCTCCATATCCTTCAGTGAGGATACTGCTACACCGCATTTACCAAATTCTCCTCTAGCAAATGGATGATCTGTATCATAACCATAGAGCGTTGGATAATCAAAGGCTACACTAAGCCCTGTCTCACCGTGTGCTAGTAGATATTTATATCTTTTATTTGTCTCCTCTGCTGTTCCAAAACCAGCGAATTGACGCATAGTCCATATACGTCCTCTATACATAGTTGCATGAATTCCTCGGAGAAATGGATATTCCCCAGGGAATCCAATATCTTTTAGGTAATCTACATCCTCTATATCTGTTGGTAGATAAACAGGTTTAATCTCTATATCAGATAGATTTTTAAATTTAGGTTTCCTCTCAGGTTTCCTCTCCGTTAGAGGTCTATAACAGTTTTCCTCCCATTGTTTTTCATGTTCTCTAATCTCTTTAAGCATTTTCTTATCAAACATGATTTCTCAACCCCCTTTTCTAGTAGTCTATCCCTTTTCTGGCGAGTATACCTTTTTGAAATGGGTGTTTAATATCAAGCATCTCTGTAACTAGATCCGCGTTTTTTATAATCTCTGGATGAGCGTATCTACCTGTTAAAACTAATTCTAACTTTTCTGGTTTATCTTGCATAAGTTTAATTACATCCTCAAGTGGTATAAGATTATAATCTACAGCTACATTGATCTCATCTAGTATAACCACGTCATATCTGTTTTCCTCAATTATCTTCTTAGCATAATTAAATCCTTCTCTCGCCAAATCTATATCTATCTTCTCTGGATTTTCTTTAGATACAAACTCATCTCTACCATGCTGCGATATAGTAAAATTAGGTATATTCTCTATGGCATCAATCTCACTATAACGACGACCTTTCATAAACTGTACCATGTGAATCTTCATATTAGCCCCTGTTGCCCTTAAAGCTAAACCAAGAGCTGCTGTTGTTTTACCTTTACCAGGTCCAGTATAGACATGGATAAATCCTCTTTGAGATTCCTCTGTCATTATAAATCCCTTAAATGAATCTATGAGGAGGTTATATTTCTTACCCTTAGTTTACCATGAAAAGTTTCAATTTTTATTATAACTATATTTGAATACATGTATTCTTTTATTATTTTAGAGGGAAAGTTTTATGTTATGATATCCTATTTCGATTCGCATGCAATTGGAGTTAAATGAACAACAGAAGATGATTCAGAAGATGGTGCGAGAGTTTGCTGAAAAAGAGATTGCACCAGTAGCCTCTGAACTGGATAAGAAAGCTAAGTATCCAACAGAGATTCTTAAGAAGATGGCTAAACTCGGTTTACTAGGAGCTATTATACCGCAGGAATATGGAGGAGCTGGTCTTGATACTATAAGTTATACAATTATCATAGAGGAGATTTCTAAGAAATGTGCATCAACAGGTGTCATTACATCAGTGCATAACTCTTTGGTATCTTGGCCTATAATGAAGTATGGAAATGAAGAGCAGAAGAAGAAGTATCTACCTATACTTGCAAGGGGAGAAAAGATAGGTGCTTTTGCAGGTACAGAACCTAATGCTGGATCTGATCTAGGAGCTATGCAAACTACTGCTGAACTTAAAGGAGATAAATATATCATCAATGGAAATAAAACATTTATAACTAGTGGAAGTAAAGCAGGTGTTCTAATTGTCTTTGCTGTTACAGATAAAAGTCTAGGTTCAAAAGGTATCAGCGCTTTTATAGTTGAGAATACAATGAAAGGTTTCAAGGTGGGCGACACATTCGAGAAGATGGGTATAAATGCTAATCATGTAACAGAACTTATATTTGAAGATATGGAGGTTCCAAAAGAAAACCTGCTAGGTAAAGAAGGTGAAGGGTTTAAAATTGCTTTATCTGCTCTAGATGGTGGACGTATAGGTATAGCTGCACAAGCTGTTGGTATAGCACAAGCTGCTCTTGAAGAAAGCATAGAGTATTCTAAGCAGCGTCAGCAGTTTGGTAGACCTATAGCTAAATTCCAAGCTATACAGTGGATGCTTGCTGATATGGCTACTAGGATAGAAGCAGCACGTCAACTAGTTTATAAAGCAGCCTATGCAAAGGATCATAAACAAGGTAGATATTCTAAAGAAGCTGCTATGGCTAAACTCTTTGCATCTGAAACAGCTATGGATGCAGTTATTAAAGCCGTGCAGATACATGGTGGCTATGGCTATACCAAAGAGTATACTGTTGAACGTCTATTCAGAGATGCTAAAATTACAGAGATATATGAAGGTACATCTGAAGTACAACGCCTAGTTATAGCAAATAGTTTATTAAAATAATGGTGAAAGTATATGGGGGAGTTTTCATACGAAGAAGAAGTTAGAAAATGGAAGTGGGATATACCTGAGAAGTATAATATTGGATATGATTGTGTAGATAAACACGTTGAACAAGGGAATGGAGATAAAACAATATTATACTGGGAGGATTCAAAAGGTTCAAAGGCTACCTATACTTTTAGAGAGATGAAGGAACTTACAGATAAATTTGGAAATATACTTAGAGATCTAGATTTTAAGAAAGGTGATCGATTCCTCATCCGCCTCCCAAATATACCTGCCTTCCATATATCTTTCCTCGGCGGAGTGAAGATTGGTGCTGTACCTATACCATCTAGTGTTATGTTTAGAACACATGAGATAGCATATAGAGTTAAAGATAGTGAATCTAAGATGGTTATAACTACTCCAGAGTATGTGAAAGAGGTTGATGAGATTAGAGAGGAATGTCCATCCTTAGAATATATAATAGTTGTGGGTAAATCAAAAAGTGATAGACATTTAGAATTTGATGAACTTATGAGGAAAGCTTCTTCAAATTTAGAATTAGAAGAAACTAGCAAGGAGGATATAGCTTTCTTCTGTTATACATCTGGTACAACTGGTGATCCTAAAGGTGCTGTACATCTACATCGATGGGTTCCAGGCAATGATCCTAGTGTTATATATTGGGAGGATGCAAAGGAAGGTGATCTCATTGGTCATACTGGTGATTTAAACTGGATTTATCCACTTGGTAATGGTTTTCTATATCCTTGGAGACGTGGTATATCTACTTTCATATATGATGGACGTTTCAATCCGGAGAAATGGTTTGAACTTTTAGAGAGATATGGTATAACCATCTTAGCATCTGTTCCAACGGCTTATAGGATGTTTCTAACAGTAAAAGATGCAGAGAAAAAATATGATTTATCTAAACTAAGGCATTGTACCTCTGCTGGTGAACCACTTAACCCAGAGGTTATAAAGGAGTGGAAGAAACGTTTTGGTTTAGATATCTATGATGGTATCGGTATGACTGAGGTTATGGTTTATCTATCTAATATGCCTGGTTTGAAGATTAAACCAGGTTCTTGTGGTAAACCACAACCTGGTAAGATATGTGCTGTTGTAGATGAAGATGGAAATCCACTACCACAAGGTGAACATGGTATACTAGCGGTTAAAGATAGTGACCCTGGTTTATTTAAAGAGTATTGGAGGAAACCTGATAAAACAAAAGAGTGTTTTAAAAACGGTTGGTTTCTAAGTGGAGATGTAGTATATCAAGATGAAGAAGGTTATTATTGGTTTAGCGGTAGAGATGATGATCTAATTATGGCATCTGGTTATCGTATATCTCCCTTTGAAGTAGAATCAGCTATAATCTCACATCCAGATGTATTGGAATGTGCTGTTGTAGCTAGTCCAGATGAGATTAGAGGTGTAATAGTTAAAGCTTTTATTGTACTCCATGATCCATCTAAAGCTTCTGATGAACTTGCAAAGGAGATACAAGAGCATACAAAGAAGGTTGCTGCTCCATATAAATATCCTAGGGAGATAGAGTTTGTTGAAGAGTTACCTAAAACTCAGAGTGGTAAAATTAAAAGGAAAGAACTTAGAGAGTTGGAACGTAAGAGAAAGTTAGGGGGATGAAATATGAAGATAATCGTATGTGCAAAACAAGTTGTAGATGCATCTGAGATGAAGATTGACCCAAATACTAAAAAACCTATACTAGCAGGTCTTGAAAGAAAAGTCAATGATATAGATAAAAATGCTGTTGAAGAAGCTATAAAGATTAAAGAGAAACATGGTGGTAGTATAACTGTTATAACAGTTGGTGAAAGCGATGCTAGAGAGAGACTTAAAGAGTTATTAGCGATGGGTGCAGATGAAGCTATACTTATACCAGCTGATGGAGATTATAATGTTATAACAGAACTACTTGCTGCAGCTATAAAAAAGATTGGAGAATATGATATAATACTATGTGGAGAAGCTTCAACAGATATGTTCTCTGGGCAGGTAGGGCCAAGACTTGCTGGACTACTTGGTATACCTCAGATAACCTATGCTCATACTTTAACTGTTGAAAAGGATAAGGTTATAGGGGAACGTAACCTAGGGGATAAATCTGTTACTATAGAATCTACTATGCCTGTTGTTGTAACTGTTACAAAGGAGATTAATGAACCTAGGTTACCTAGTCTAATGCAGATTCTAGGTTCTGCGAATAAACCTATTCATGAGTGGAGTGGTGAATCTCTAGGTGTTACTCCTAAATCAATGGTTGAAACCATTAGTTTAGAAGGTGTATCAATGAAGCGTAAAAATATAGTTTTTGAGGATGCAAGTGATGAAAATATAGAGAAACTAGTTGATAATCTACTAAAGGAAGGAGTGGTGGGTTAAAATGGTTTTAGTATACTCTGAGAAGGAGAATATAGCATATGAGTTGTTGAATAAAGGTAGAGAACTTGCTGATAAACTTGGTAGAAAACTTATAGCGGTTGTAATAGGTGGGGATAAAGATTTAGCAAAGAATCTTATAGCATATGGAGCAGATGAGGTAGTTGTTATTAAATCTCCAGTGTCTTCTTTTAAAGCTGAGGAATACGCTGATATTTTAAAACAAGTTGTTGAGGAGAAGAGTGTAGAAACTATACTTATTGGTTCTACTAAAAATGGTAAAGAACTTGCCTCTAGATTATCTGGTATTCTTAAAACAGGTTGTATCATCGATGCAGTTGATGTATATCTAGAGGATAACAAGGTTTATACAAAACGAGTGGTTTATAGTGGAAATGCTGTTGCATTACAAGGTTTCAATAGTAAACCTGCTATAGTTACAATCCCTCCTAGGTTGATTGATCCTCTACCTAGAGATGATAAGAGGAAAGGTGAGATTGAAGAGAAAGAATATAAGGTTAAACCATCGAGTTCCTCTATTGTTAAAATCACAGAGATGCAAACGGATAGTGTAAACGTTGAAGAAGCAGATATAATCGTATCATGTGGTAGAGGTTTCAAGAATAAAGAAGATTTGAAACTAGCTGAAGAACTAGCTGAGGCTTTAAAAGGTAAAACCATTGGTTGTAGTAGACCTATTGCTGCTGATCTAAAATGGTTATCTGAGGATCACTGGATAGGTTTATCTGGTCATAAGGTTAAACCTAAGTTATACATAGCAGTTGGTATATCAGGGCAGATACAACATATAGCTGGTATGAGAGACTCTGGTATAGTAGTAGCTATAAATAAAGACCCCGATGCGCTCATATTTAAATCAGCTGACTATGGTATAGTAGGAGATCTCTATGAGGTTCTACCGAAACTTACAGAGGTTATCAAAGAGAAACTCGGATAAAACCAAGGGATAACTATGAGTAGAGAAGAGGATCGTAAACTAATCAATAGTATACCTAAAGATAAACTCCCTGATTTTATCTTTATGCATCTCCGTAATATGTGGAGTGTAGATGGACTATATTTTATAGGTATAGAAGAACGATGGGGTACAGAAGGCGCTACAGAAGTTGATAGGTTTGTATGGGAGGTTATGGGTAAGATAGAAGCTAGACGTATAAAAGAACTCTTTGATATAAAAGGTAAGGATATAGCATCTGTAATAGAAGCTCTGAGATACTCTGGATGGACTTTAGATTTAGAGAACAAAGAAATTATAGTGGAAAATAAAAATAAGGCTATTGTTAGAAATGTTAAATGTAGAGTACAGCTCACTAGGATTAAAAAGGGGCTTGGAGAGTTTCCATGTAAACAGGTGAGATGGGGGTTTCTAAAAGCCTTTGCAAAAGAATTTAACCCAGAGATAAAGGTGTTATGTAATGTTTGTCCACTAGATGAACATCCTGAGGATCTATGGTGCGAATGGGTTTTCATCTTAGAAGAGTGATTGTATTATGAAAACTGCAGAGGAGTATAAAGAATCCCTTAGAAGGATGCGCCCTAATATCTATAAGTTTGGAGAGCTTATAAAAGATGTAACTACTCATCCTGCTACTAGACGCACTATAGAAGGTCATGCTAAAATCTTTGAAGCATCTCAACAAAAAGAATATGAAGCTATACTTACCACGAAATCTATCTTCACAGGTAAAAAAATTAGTAGATACCTTTCTGTGATTAAAACCGCAGATGATATGATAATGAATGTTAAGATGAAACGACTTATGTTTCAACTCACTGGTACTTGCACTGGTGGTAGATGCGTTGGTTTCAATGCTTTAAACGCTATGTGGTCTACAACCTATGATATTGATAGAGAATCTAGGACAAACTATCATGAGAGACTTAGAAACTGGCTTAAAAAAGCACAAGAAGAAGATATAACAGTTGCAGGTGCACTTACTGATCCAAAAGGTGATAGAACTAAAACACCATCTCAACAGGAGGACCCAGATTTATATCTCCATGTTGTTGAGGAGAGAGAAGATGGTATAATTGTTAGAGGAGCAAAGGTTATGATCGCTGGTGTAGCTGCAGCTAATGAGATCTTTATAATGCCAGGTTCAAGGTATAAAGAAGAGGATAGAGATTATGCCATCTCCTTTGTTATACCTAGGGATATCAATGGTTTAACTATCATTGAAACTAGGCATCCAAGTGATCTCAGGGAATATGAAGACGGTTTTGATATACCAGTAGAATATGGTGGTATCACACAGGCTTATCTACTATTTAACGATGTTTTTATTCCAAAAGAAAGAATATTTATGTATAGAGAGTATAAGTATACCTCAGAAGCTGTTCTGAATTTTGTAGCACCTTATAGATCTGCTATCGGTGGATGTGTAGCTGGACAAGGAGATGTTATGATAGGTGCATCTATACTTATGACTAGAGCTAATGGACTTAATGAAAAAATCTTTAGAGAGAAGATCATCAGGATGATTATAAATAATGAAACAACCTTTGGTATGGGTGTAGCTGCTGCTGCTCTAGGGAGGATGCATCCTTCTGGTGTTTGGATACCAAATATGTTACTATCCAATGTTAATAAGGTTCATGTAGGTACTCTACCATATGATACTAAGAGGATTACTCAAGATATAGCAGGTGGCATCGGCGAAACAGGTTGTCTACCATCCTATAAAGATCTTATGAATCCAGAGTATGGAGAATTACTATTAAAATATCTTAAAGCTAATTCTTCTGGTGAAACTAGAGCGAAGATTGCTAGATTTATAGAATGGCTTACAATTGGTGCAGGTGTACCAGGTTGTATGCATGGCGGTGGTTCTCCAGATGGAGCTAAACTATTAGTTTCAGCTAACACTGATTTAGAAGGATATATAGAGTTAGCAAAAAAACTGATAGATATAAAAGAAGATATAGTAGTGGAGAAGAAAAAAGGATAACCTCTATTGGTTTTAGATTAAAGCAAGATTATTATATTCAGAGGGATAATGATTATCATTTTAACCTTTATGAGATACTATTACTTCCGATGAATCTTTCAGAAACCAATAGAGGAAAATTCTCCTAGCTTAAAATCTTCTCTAATTTTTTAGATTGAATCTAACAATTTGTTGATAAAAAATTTTATATCCTTAGATTTACGTGTTATATTCATATAGAATTCAGTGCTGTTTTGCGCTCCTTCTTCATCTTCGACATCTATAGCAACAAAATATTTACCCTTCTTCTTCCAACTATGAGAGATGTTAAATACATAACCTGAAGGATATGGTCCAGCATCCTGAGAGCTATCACCCCACCAAATATAATAAGTAAGATTATCACCATCAGGATCTACCGCATAAACAGAAAAATTATAGACAACACCAGGTTTACCACTATGAGGACCACTAATCACAGGAGCCTCAGGAGGATGGTCAGGGTAACCTAAACCAAAAGCATAGAGTCCACCGCTGTTGGAAGAAGTACCACCTACATATATAGTACCATCACTACCAATAGCTGGTGAGGAGTCAGCTCTCCAACCACCGACTTTACGACGCCAAACCTCTGTACCAGTAGAGATATTAACAGCTATAATCCAACCACCTTCATCACCAACTTTACACATCGGTATGTATAGTGTTCCATCACTAGATAGTGCAGGTGAACCATGAATCATAGCTAGATCTTTACCAGGATTATAACTCCA
>QMTB01000009.1 GCA_003649845.1 Thermoplasmata archaeon
AAAAGATACTCTACCAGGCTATATCGAATACATCTTGATTATACATATTAGATAATTTTTAAAAAATTTCTTCTATAAAATACTACATTATCTTTGCATAAGGCTTTATCTCACCATTTGCTATAGTTCCGGGTCCAATGAAAACATTATTACCAATCATCGTTCCAACATTTATCATCGCATTTATACCAGTTTGAACATTATCAGACATTACTACACCTAGCTTCCTACGCCCTGTATCCAATTTTCTCCCATTCAATGAAACCTTAATATTTTTTTTATCAAACCGGAGATTAGCTATCTTAGTACCAGCACCAAGATTACAATTGCTACCAATAATGCTATCACCAACATAGTTTTGATGAGGAATATTACTATTACTCATCACTATAGAATTTTTAACCTCGCAAGCATTACCAATATGACAATTATCACCTATACTCGTATAGGGTCTTATATAACAATTAGGTCCAATCTTACAGTCTCTACCTATAACCACAGGCCCCTCTATATAACTCCCGCTCATTACTCTACTACCTTCTCCAATAGTAACTTCTCCTTTTAAAACAACATTTTCCTCAACTCTTCCTTTGATATCCCCTTTCATTTTTCTAAGTAACTCTTCATTTACATCTAATAGATGCCAAGGATAAACAACGTCTCTCCACTCCTTTAGCAATACACCTTCCATATTATACTCTCTAGTAAACATATTTATTGAATCAGTGATCTCATATTCCCCTCTCGGTGACCTATCTGTTTTCTTGATGAAATCAAAGATACTTCTATCAAAATGATATAAACCAGCGTTTATAAGATTAGATAAAGGTTTCTCCATCTTCTCATGTATCCTAACAACCTTATTCCCAGATAACTCAACTACACCATATTCTCTAGCATCATCAACCTTAGTTAACCCTATACTGTTTCCTCTCTCCACTACTTTTTTTATATCCTCTCTTCCAAATATTGTATCGCCGCATAAAACAATAAACTCATCAACAAAAGATTCAACCATACCTATGGCATGTGCAGTACCAAGAGGTTCACCCTGATTTACATATTCTATTTTAACATTCCATCTTTTACCATCACCAAAATATTCTCTAACACTCTCACTTTTATATCCAACGATAAAGATAAACTCTTCTAAACCTGCATCTATAGCATCTAAAAGATTCCACTCTAAAATTGGTTTATTTGAAACAGGAAGCATAACCTTAGGTCTAGTAAATGTTAGAGGATGCATCCTTCTCCCTTCACCCGCTGCTAACACAACACATTTCATTTTTTCACTCTACAGTAACAGATTTAGCTAAATTCCTTGGTTTATCAATCTCGCAGCCTCTCAAATTAGCGGTATGATAAGCTAATAGCTGGAGTATAACAGCAATTGGAATACAAGATAGTATATTAGAATCTGATGGAAAACGTATCACATAATCTGCATATTTCTCTATCTCACTATCCTTCTCATTAGCTATTGCAATAACCGGCGAATGCCTAGCTTTCACTTCGCCAATATTTGCAATCATCTTATCATAGGTTTTATCCATTGTAACAATAGCGATTACAGGTGTTTTCTCTGTAAGCAATGCAAAAGGACCGTGTTTAAGTTCACCAGCTGGAAAGCCTTCAGCATGGATATAAGAGATCTCTTTAAGTTTAAGCGCGCCTTCCAGTGATAGAGGGTAGTTTACACCTCGTCCAATGAAAAACACTGACTTACTATCTTTTATCTTCTCTGCAACTTTTAATATCTCCTCACTTCTCTCCAATACCATTCTAACATTCCTTGGTAATTCTCTAAGATGAGAAAGGTATCTAGATAACTCATCAGGATTGATAGTTTTTCTACTCAATTTTAATGCAAGTAAGAATAGTACAACTATTTGAGAGGTAAAGGTTTTTGTAGCAGCTACACCTATCTCTGGACCAGATCGAGTAAGTATAAAAGCATCTGCTATCCTCGTTGCAGTACTCCCAATGACATTGGTAATAACCATAGTATTACAACCACTATTTTTCGCTTCTCTCAATGCACCAAGTGTATCCGCTGTTTCCCCTGATTGAGTAATTGCAACAACTAGAGAAGTTTTATCTCTAACACCAAAATATCTATATTCTGAAGCTAACTCTAAAAAAGTAGGTATACCAGAAAGTTGTTCTATCATATATTTACCGATCATACCCGCATAAAAAGAAGTACCACATGCAACTATAGAAACTACTTTAGGATAACTATCAAGCAGCGATTCTACTTTATCTTCAAAACTTATAGAACGTTCTATCTCAGATATCCTGCCTCTAAGTGTCTGATGTAGAGAATGAGGTTGCTCATAGATTTCCTTCAACATGAAATGAGGGAAACCACCCTTCTCGGCAGCCTCTACATTCCAGTCTACTATATGTATCTCTTTCTCTATTTTCTTACCATTCCAGTTGAAGATATCTACAGAATTTTTAGATAGAACACATATCTCGCCATCCTCTAAATATATAACTCTATTTGTATATTTAAGTAAAGCAGTTATATCAGAGGTTAAAAAATTTTCATTATCACCGATGCCAACTACTAGAGGACTCTCTTGTCTTGCACCAACTATTATATCAGGTTCACTAGTAGATAAAACAGCGAGAGCATAGGAACCTTTAATCTTCTTAATCATAGAAAAAACAGCATCTTTTAAACTATCTTTATATGATTCCTCTATAAGATGAACTATAACCTCTGTATCAGTCTGTGAGATAAATCTATGTCCCTTCTCTTCCAGCTCCTCCTTTAATTTCTTAAAGTTTTCAATTATACCATTGTGAACCACTGCTATATCTCCATTACAACTAACCTGAGGATGAGCATTTTTTATACTTACCTCACCATGTGTAGCCCATCTCGTATGACCTATACCAATATTTACATCTATAGGAGGAAGTTTTTTTTCAAGTAAACCTAACTCTCCTATTTCTTTAAAAATTTTTAATTCATCTTTATTTATAACTCCTATACCTGCAGAATCATAACCTCTATAATCAAGTTTCTTTAAACAATCAAGGATTACATTCCTAGCATTTCTAAAACCTGTATATCCAAATATACCACACACGTTACATCACTTTCATCTCACTGGGTATATCTTTTATAACTCGTTTAAAAGAATCAATACTACATCTCCTACCTATTATCCTACCAGGTTCTATGGCTACGTGACTCGATATATCACAGTCTTCTCCAATAATAGCTCCAATATTTTCTAGTTCTTTAAATTCCCCCTCTACCTCCATTTTAGCTTTACCAGATATTATAGAAAAATGAGAGTTTATTATACTACCTTTACCTATAACAGAATTAGATATAGATGCATTTGAACCTATATGGACTTCATCCATTATAACACTGTTACGTATCTCACTAAATGAGTTAACAACTACATTATCTCCAATAACTGTTGAAGGATATATGCAAACATTTGGTCCTATCTCACATCCTTCACCAATAACAACAGGTCCTTGGATATAGGATCCAGCGTATACCCTAGAATCTCTTCCTATTGAAACATTTCCTTTTAATGTAACATTCTTCTCTATAGATCCACTTATAGAAGAGGAGATATCATGGATCATCTCTCCATTAACATATAGTATATCCCATGGATAAACAATATCCATCCATCTCTCCGCTACTATGGTATCTACTTCTATACCTTGACTGATAAGTTTTTGTAAAACAGAGGTTAAATCATATATTCCATGTGAAGTCAGTTTTTCAATTTCATCAAAAATCATTGGTGGAAACTTGTATATACCTGTAGATATGAATTTGCTTTCTATCTCTAATGGTTTCTCCACTATTCTCTCAACTTTATTATCCTTCAAAAAAACAACACCATATTTGGAAGGCAAAGGATGTTCTTTAATCATTAGAGAAAACTTTGATTCACTATGAATTAACCTAGAGACGCTTTTATCATCTATGATATTATCACCTGCTAAGATAATAAAAGGTTCATCAATATAATCTCTAGCATACAATAATGCATGTGCAGTACCAAGTTGTTTATCTTGAGTAACATAGGTTATATTCTCTTTCTCTCTAAGATATTCCATAACCGTTTCTTTTCTATACCCTACAATTAGGATAATCTCTTCTATACCACTTTTGAAAACAGAGTCAATCACATATTCCACTATAGGTTTATTTGCAACAGGTATCATAACTTTAGGCATCGTTTCGGTGTAAGGTTTCAGCCGTTTTCCTTCACCTGCTGCTAGGATAACTGCTTTCTTTATCATTGAGTAATGAGAAGCTTTTAGATGTTTTTTATCTTTTTGTCCCCCTCAATTCCTCGGATATATACCTAAGCATCTTCTTTATGTTAAGAGTGTCAACAAATAAATTAAAATCTTCTTTTTTAAACTCCTTTAAAAGATATAGTATCGCAAAATATATAGCTAAACCTAATAAAATAACACCTAGTAGATGATACCATCTGGAGATGGAAAAATAAATGTTTATATAATATATGATAAAAGCGGTTAATATCGCAGAGACACCATGTATAACAACAGACAAACTACCTTTAACTCCAGAAACCCTCCACGATACTATTCTTATATAAATTAATTCGACAAAATAGTAAACAACAGTGGCAATAGCTGCTCCTTCTGCACCTAAACCAGCGAGTTTCAAACCAATACTTTTTATATCCTGAGGAATCAAGATAATATTTAAAAAAACATTTGTAAACATCATAATAAATATTCTATTCCTTGTAAACTTTGGCATGTCCATACCGGATAACTGCTGCGTATATGGTCCAGAGAGAACCTCTAAAAGAACAAAGAGAGGTAAAACCTGCAGTATAGGAATCGCTGGAAGATATTTATCGCTAAGCAATATATGAACCACAGGGTAGGATAAAACAATTAACAATATGATAATTGGAAATGTTATCATACTTAAATAACGCTCTGCTTTCAACGTCAAACTTTTTATCTCTTTGAAATCATTATTTGAATGATACTGAGAAACAGTAGGTAACAAAAGCCTACCTACTGCACTTGAGAAGAGAATTATAAAACGTGATAGATTATAGATAGCGAAATACTCCCCAACCTGAGTTGCACTCCAAAAAAGCTGTATAAAAACCTTATCAATATTTGTCATAATTAGAGATGAAACAGTTGCAATAGACATTGGAATTGCAAATTTAATATAAATTTTAAGATACTCCATGGAAGGTTTATCAACAGGGTAACCTCTAAATAGGAATGCTGCTAAAGTTAAATGAAATACCTCACCAATTACATATGTATACGCTAATGCCAAAACACCTAAACCATGGATAGCTACAAAGATTGTAGCTAAGCTTCTAACAAGAGTGTAAACGAATAGAGGTATTTGAGCTTTAGCAGTTTCTCTTCTGGCATTAAAGGTAGAGATGAATATATGGGATAGAATAAATAGGAAAAAATATGCAAGCATAATATAGACTGCCTGTTCATGTAGAGAACTCTCAAAGCCTCTACCAATAATATACTTCCAAAATAGTATTGATAAAAAAACAATACTTACCATAAAACCTGCTAGAAAAATTTTTATCGCAGCATAGGTACCTATACATTTAGCTATATCTCTACCCTCAGAAACTCTTTTAACATGCGCTGCATTGAAACCAAGTTTTCCAAAAACAGAAAATAATGCAATAAAACCATAAGCAAAACCTATTACCCCATATTCCCAGGGGTCCATATAAATAGCGATATATTTCAGTGCAACATATCCTAATAAACCATTTAGTAGTTGAGTAAATATGATTAAAGCCGATTTCCTAGCGATCATAAGCCTTGAATATGAAATTTAAAAAGGTTTATTAAATGAATGGTAAAATCTCTGATATCCATCAACTCTCTACCATCTAACTTTCTATCTTATACTCTAGATAATACCTCCCTATAACACCTCATATAAATGAATACAGATACCTTCTGAAAGAATCATTTTAAAAATATTTAAATAATCCATTATAATTTATCATAATTATGTCATATAACTCTTCGTTTCTTTTTCTTAGTACAGTTATCCTCATCTCCCTCTATATTAATCCAGTTTTTTCTCAACCTTTTTTGGATAACGCTAAAATCTTATTTGATTGTACAAATACAGGTGGTTTAATTAAACCTTTTAGTGAAATAAATTGTGGTCCTCTACCAGTATATTATAATCATAAACCAAGTGTTGATATAACTCAGCAATATCAAGATATAGGCATTAATTTTATTCGAACCCATGACTTCTTTGGTCCAACAGATATCCATACTATATTTCCTGATTGGAATGCTGATCCTTTTGATGAGAATAGCTATAATTTCACTAGTTCTGATGAGGTAATAGCTTCCATTATCAATGCAGGTTGCAAAGTTTTCTATAGACTTGGTGAGAGTGCTAGCCAAGATGAAAATCTTCGTAATCCTCCAAAGAATTTCAGTAAATGGGCTGAGATCTGTAAACATATTGTTATGCATTATAATGATGGTTGGGCTAATGGTTACCATTATAATATAACCTACTGGGAGATATGGAATGAACCTGATTTAAATGGATTTTGGAATGGTACAGCTGAAGAATACTATCATTTATATCAGATAACTGCTGAGGCTCTGAAAACCTATAATCCTTCTCTTAAAATCGGTGGACCATGTACTTCTTCAATTACAAATGTTAACTACACCATTGGTTTCCTAGTATATATACTAGAAAATAAGATCCCAATTGATTTCTTCTCATGGCATTGTTATGCTACAACACCTCAAGAATTATACATCAATTCATTAGCTGTGCGTTCTATGTTAGATTCATTTGGTTTATATAACTGTGAAAATATTCTCACAGAATGGAATATCAATCTACTTACACCTCAGAGAGATAAAGAAAATGCATATAACGCTGCCTTTACTGCTAGTTCTATTATATTATTCCAAGATGCATCTTTAGATTACGCATTTAGATATCGTGGCACTCAAGATAACAGCTGGCTCCTCAAATTCATAGGTTTTGATATAAGTCTTTTTACCGCTGATGGTAAATATAAAACACCTGCTCTAACATATAAAATCATGCATTATATCACTAGAGATACACCTATTAGACTTCTCTCTAACTCAAACAGCTCTAATCTTCAATATCTCAGTGGTATATCTCAAGATAAAACAAATATTTCCATCTTGTTAAGTAATTTTGATTCACCTGATACTATATACTCTCTTAATATTAGCAATATACCTTGGAATGATTCATATAAAGCTGTTTATTATCTAATCGATGATAATCATCATCTTGAGATAACTGAGGAGAATACCTATCATAGTAAGGAATTTCATATAACAAAATCGATTAAACATGGAACAGTTCAATTTATTAGATTAACTAACTCTTCTGTATATCCAGAGGAAGGGCCACCTGTAGCTTCTCTTCCATTTATCTTTCGGAGTCCACTTTTTGATCCAATTGCAGCTATTTTAAGAATCTTAGTGATACTGTTTTTATTATCTTAGTATTATCTTAGATATCATCTACATAGGGATATTTATTTATATGAAAAAACTATTATTATTTATGACAAATTGAATAAACTGTATTTCAGGAGAGAAATCCTCTAGTTAGAAATTATAAAAGGGGGAATTAAATGAAAAAAAGGATGATACTAATAGGGGTGTGTTTAATTGTTTTGATGATCTCAACATGGGGAGGAGCATATAAAATAGATGAAGCAAGCCCTCCCGCCCATAGAACTTTTAGTTTACATCCCGTTGAAAAAACCATGGAACCAACGGAAAACTATAAGCTGATTCAAATAAAATGCGATAGGAAATATAATCCTCTACCTCTGGATATACCTGTTACAGTTTCAGAGGGACTACAGGCTCATCCATCAGTAGAAGCAGATTATCGAAATAATCCTTTTTTGCTATATGATTCTAATGAGGAGGACCGGTTTAACTCTGATATATATATTAGGAGAGCTATTAATGAAGGTGAAAAATGGCCGGATACTAAAGTATGGGTTTGGAGAAGCGATACAAATGATATAAAACCTGATATAAGTATGATGGACAGTGGTAATAGAGCTTTTGGTACACATGAAGTTGAAGAGATGGAACCCTATCTATATCTCCATAGTTACCCTGATATTGATAACCCTGGTAGTTGGAGGGTGTTTCGTTTTGATCTATCTCCAGAAACAACCTATGTAAAAGATACAGCTATTACTACATATGGGATGGATACTATTGTATTAACAGGTGTTGTTGACTTAGAGTATCATGATTATAATTTGGAAGATACATTGATGGCTATATGGACTACAGATATAACTAAAAACGAATGGCCGGGTTTATTTCTAATAAATTCCGATGAAAAAGGCAGTTATCCAATATCTCATGTATCCGCTGCTTCTGGCAACAACCTATATGTAGCGTTCCAGATGACGGATCCAAATGGCGATAGCGATGTTTATGTTATATATTGTCCAACTAATAATGTAGCGTTTGAGAATTGGAGGTTCTCATATCCCGCTGGAGGCAGAGGAAACGCAAGTTATCCTGATATAGCTGCTAGTGATAAATATGTATATCTTGTTGTACAGGAGGATAAATACGGAAGTCAAGATATAGTATGTTATAGTTCAACCAGCGGTTCTTTCTGGAAGAAAAGGATTATTGCATCTTCCTCAGCTGATGAATTATATCCAGTTATAACAGCAAATGGAGAAGAAGCTATATGTCTATTTATTAAAAATGGAAATCTATATAAATCACAGACAAAGGATGGAGGAGATACGTGGAGTAAACCAGAGCTTGTAAATGATGTCTTTGGGATGGTATCTTTAGGTTATAGAAATGTTGATGCAGAAGGCGTATGGGGTATTTGGACAGATACTAGAAATGATGAAGGCGATATTTATTTCGATGAAGTTGGTGACTCTCCAATTATCTCTATAAGTAATATAACAGGAGGATTTAGTGCAAAAGCAGTTATCTCAAACTATGGAACTGCTCCAGCAGAAAACATTGTATGGAAGATAGAGTTAGATGGAGCGGTTATACCAGAGAGTAAAGCAGGTATCATTCCCCTATTAGATGCGGGAGAGAGTACAGTTGTAAAAACAGATTTCATCCTAGGCTTCGGTACAATCAGTATAAAGGTAACAGCAGATTATCTAACAAAGAGAGTCGATGGCTTAGTTATAGGAAGCTATTTGATAATACTTGGATAAACAATCTGTTGACTAACAGTTGAATCATAGAAACGTTTAAATTAAGATATAATATTATTTATATATAACTATTGAATTGAGGAGAAACATTAAAGGGGGCTACTATGATAGGCTCATCTAATAAAAATATAATACTCTGTATACTCCTGTTTTTCTTGTTATCACAATTTTCTATGGGTTTTACAATAGAAGATCATGAGCAACAGATACTATCTACTAGAACATGGATTGTTGACAATGAAGGTGACGGAGATTTTACAACTATACAGGAAGCCATTGATAATGCAGAATCTGGAGATATTATTCAGGTATATAGTGGGCATTATAATGAAAAACTAGTTGTAAATAGAAATAGCCTTATAATAGAAGGGAAAGACTATGAACTTGGACGCGGCGGTGATAATGGTAAACCTGTTATAGACGGTAATGGAGAGGGAACTGTGGTATCTATACTAGGAGAGAAAGTAACTATTACAGGTTTTATAATATCTAATAGTGGTAGTTCTCCTGAGTATGCAGGTATAGAAATTTATGATAACTATCAAACTATATCAGGGAATATTATAGCTAGTAATGCTAATGGTATAACAATACATAGTAGTTCTAAGAAGAATACTATTCTTGATAACGATATCGCAGGGAATATCAATGGTATGCTTCTAAATGGCTCGAGAAATAATGAGATATCCTGGAATGATATACGAGGTAGCTCCATAGGGATAAAAATCTATTCTTCTACCTATAATATCTTTGCTAATAATACCATTGAAGATAATAATTATGGAGTATACAGTTCTCTCTCCACATATAATGATTTTATAAACAATACTTTATCTAATAACATTATGGGTTTCTTTCTCAATAGATCAACTATTACAACTATAAAGGAGAATATTATCTCAGGCAATGGATATGGTATATATCTAAATTATTCTAGTACAGGTAATACCATCTCGGATAATGTTATTGAAAATAACAATGATGTAGGTATCAAAATCGATGGATCTAGTGGTAACACTTTGCTTAGAAATATTTTAAGAGATAATTCTATAGGTGTCAAGATAGAATCTTCCACTTATAATACCTTAGGGAATAACGAGTTAAATGGAAACAATTATGGCATATCTCTTAATCAATCTAGTGTTACAACAATAACAGATAATACAATAACAGAATCTAATAGAGGGATAACTATTAACATTGGGAAGGATAACATTATATCTAGAAACACAATTAGTTCAACATTATTTGGAGAGAGCATACTTTTAATAGAAGCATCACACAATAGTGTATCTAAAAATACTATTTCAGGGGCAGGTGTATCACTATACTATTCCAACGATAACACTGTATCTAGTAATACCATTGATAATGCATTAAATGGTATATATTTTAATAACTCCTGTAATAACACTATTACTTCAAATGTTATTAGTAACAGTAATTTTGATGGAATATATCTAGGAATATTATGCTCTGGCAACGCTATATATCATAATAACTTTTTAAATAATCAGTTAAATGCACATGACAAGGGAAACAATACATGGGATAATGGTTATCCAAGTGGCGGCAATTATTGGTCCGATTATAGTGGAGATGATAACTATCATGGCCCAAACCAGGATCAATCTGGTAGTGATGGTATAGGTGACATACCTTATCTAATACCTGGTGATAATAATAAAGACCATTATCCTCTTATGAATAAATGGGGTGCACCAGAGAAACCTACTACTCCCAATGGACAAACAACTGTTAAACCAGGTAAAACCTATTATTATTCAACTTCTACTACAGATCCTAATGGTGATAAAATCCAATATGGCTGGGATTGGGATGGAGATAAACTAGTTGATGATTGGACTAGATTCTATGACTCTGGAGAAAAGATTACTACATCTCACGTTTGGGATCAACAGGGAACCTATACTATATATGTAAAAGCAAAAGATATACAAGGTGCTGAAAGTGAGTGGAGTGATCCATTACCGGTAAGTGTACCAATTAATCATCTATCAATATTCAAATTATTATCCAATGAATACCCTATGTTTAAAATATTTTTATTATTCCGATCTTAAAATCTTCGATATATTTATATCTAATATCTATTTTCCTGATTTTATAAGGAAATTTAGGAGGAAGAATATTTGAGTTTGGAATATAAAATAACAGGTGATAACCTGCAGTTGGTTACAATTCAACTTAAACCTGGAGAGAAAGTATATGCAGAAGCAGGTTCAATGGTTTATATGAGTGGTAACATCAACATGGAAGCAAAGATCCGAGGAGGTTTACTGAAGGGCTTAGGTCGTAAACTAGCTGGAGAAACCATATTTCTAACAGAATTTACATCCGCTGGTGGTACAGGTATGATATCCTTTGGAGGGAATGCACCTGGTACTATAAAAGCCTTAGAATTACAACCAGGTAAAGAATATCTCGTACAGAAAGATGCTTTTCTAGTAGCAGAGGATAGCATAGAGTTAAGCCTGGCTTTCCAGAAGAGACTAGGAGCTATATTCTTTGGAGGAGAAGGTTTTATACTGGAGAAACTCTCTGGTACAGGAATTGCTTTTATCCATGCATGCGGAGATTTCGTTGAATTTAATTTGGAACCAAATCAGATATTAAAAGTAGATACTGGTAGCGTAGTAGGATGGGAGAATACTGTAACATTTGATATTGAAAGAGTAAAGGGTATTAAAACCATGTTTTTTGGAGGAGAAGGTATATTTCTAACAACTCTAAAGGGACCGGGACATGTTATATTACAATCTATGAATCTTGGTAATCTAGCAACAGCACTGCAACCTTTTATGCCTCAGAGTAGTAGTACCTCTGGAGCCACAGGAGGATTAGCCGGTACTATATTTAGGGAGACATTTGGAAGATGATAAAAGGTATATTAGCTGCAATTATTGGAGCTATAATAATAGCTGCTCTAATACTAGGTTTACTATACTTTATAGGGTTTATCTTCCTAATAGCTAAACTCTTCCTAGTAGGTCTAATATATGCAACGATTATAGTTTTCATACTATTATTCATCTTCTTCTTAGTTTCACTGTTTCTATTATTCTATTATATGGCTGAGAAGAAACCAACTGTTACACCAGGAGAGTATAAACTAGATATGGAGAAAGGTAAAAGAGAAAAATAACTAGGGCTTCAATATGACTTTAATAGATTTATCCGCCTCTGCAACAAGTTGAAAACCTCTTTGTGCATCCTCCAATGATAGTCTATGTGTAATCATATCCTCCACTATAACTTTTTTAGATCTAATAAGTTCTATAGCTTCTAGTAGATCTAATCCAGCAGCTGCATAGGTAGAGACGATTTTAATCTGTTTATTCCAGATATCAAATAATTCTAAAGATATTTTATCACCTGGTTTAGTAGGTGCAAATAATAGTAGTGTACCACCTGGTTCTACTAGTTTAAATGATTGTTCAGCTGCAGATAATGCACCAGTACATAGTATAACATAATCAGCTAATCTACCGTCATTCTCTCTTCTGATAATCTTATAGATATCTTCTCTTGCGTTAATAGCTGTATCTGCCCCCATCTTTTTAGCCATACTAACTCTATAATCATTTATATCCGTTGCAAAAATTTTTGATGAACCTAAAACTTTGGCTAGTTTGATAGCTAATAAACCAGCTATGCCGCTTCCAATTATTAGAACGGTTTTAGCCGGTTTAAAATCTGCTATACGGAATCCTCTTACTATGCAACCTAGAGGTTCAATGAAGGTTCCTTCATCATAGCTGATTTCATCTGGAAGTAGAAATGTTCCTCGATCAACATTTATAGGGGGTATACGTATATACTCTGCGAAACCACCTGGATAGAAATTCGTAGAATGTAGAGTTTCACATAGAGTATAGTTTCCATTTAGACAGAAACGACAGGTGTTACATGGTACGTGATGGGTAACAAAAACTCTATCACCTGTTTTAAATTTTTTAACCTTTGAACCGATTTTAACGATCTCTCCCGCTACTTCATGTCCAAGTACTCTAGGAGCTTTTTTAATTCTATACCACTCCATTACATCGCTACCACATATACCACTTGATTTTACTTTTAATAGAAACTCATCTTCTTGAATCTCAGGAATCGGTTGTTCCTCAATACGTACATCATTGTTATTATAATACATAGCTACTTTCATAGTTTCCATAATAGTAGCTCCTCTCCACTGTTTAGTTACTAGGATTCTTTGTATTACTCTACTTTCTTTGACTCTTCTTTAAATAACTCATAAGCTTCTTTTGGAGTATAGTTTTTATGTACGATAGAATTTACTGCTTTAATCATTGCAACTGGATTACTGCTTTGGAAGATATTACGTCCCATATCAACACCTATAGCTCCTGATTGAATTGCATTGTAAGCCATTTTTAATGCTTCCTCTTCAGGTATTTTTTTACCTCCCGCTATTACAATTGGAACTGGACATGTTTCTACTACTTTCTCGAAGTCCTCGCAGTAATATGTTTTTACTATACTTGCTCCAAGTTCAGCTGCCATTCTAGATGCAAGTGATAAATATTTTGCATCTTTACCAAGTCCTCTACCTACAGCAGTAACAGCTAAAACTGGTATACCATATCTATTAGCTTCATCTATATATTCTGTCATACCTAGTATAGTGTCTCTCTCAAAAGGTTGACCAACTAGTATGGAGAAGGCTACTGCTGAAACATTTAAACGAATTGCGTCTTCAATGGATACAATTGTACCTTCGTGTAATAGATTTGTTTCATTTAGTATACTTGTTCCACCTGATACTCTAAGGCATATAGGTATCTCTACATCTGGAGGTATATAGTTTCTAAGAGCTCCTCTGGTTAACATAAGTACATCTGCATATGGTAATAATGGTTTTACAGTTTCACCTAGATTTTCAAGACCTGTAGTTGGACCCATAAAATATCCATGATCAACAGCAAGCATAACTGTACGTCCATCTTTTTTAATTATCCTAGAGAGACGGTTTTTCATTCCCCAGTCCAAATATATCACCTCTGGATTTATAGGATAAAACATGAAGAGATTATTTAAATTCATTGGTGATAGTTTGGCAAATATTTTTATGTAGACCTCTGTTATCATCCTCTCATGTATATGACTTAATTGGGGGATGAATATTAATGTCGGTTTTAGAAAAATTAGAGCCAAAACTTGTATGGAAACATTTTGATGAGATAAGGAAGATACCACATTGTTCGAAACATGAAGAGAAAATCAGAGAATATATCCTAGAATTTGCAGAGAAACAAGGTTTTGAATCTAGAATAGATGAAGCAGGAAATGTTGTTATAGTTAAACCACCAGATAAAGGTATGGAGAAGAAACCAACTGTTGTATTACAGGCTCATATGGATATGGTTTGTGAGAAAAATAAGGATGTGAAACACGATTTTTCTAAAGATCCAATAGAAGTTAAGGTAGAGGGAGATAAACTAATGGCTAAAGGTACTACTCTTGGAGCTGATGATGGAATAGGAGTAGCTACTATCCTTGCTATACTAGAAGATAAAGATCTGAAACTAGGGAAGATAGAAGCTTTATTTACTGTTGATGAGGAAACAGGACTTACAGGTGCCTTTGCATTAAAATCAGATATGCTCACTGGTAAAACAATGCTTAACCTGGATAGCGAGGATTTCGGTGTAATAACAGTTGGATGTGCTGGAGGTGGAAACTCAGAGATAACATTCCCAATAAATAGAGAAAATCTATCTGAGAAAATGGATTATATCAAAATCCAGGTTTCTGGGCTTAGAGGAGGACATTCCGGTGTAGATATACATGAGCAGAGAGGGAACGCTATTAAAATACTAGCTCGACTGCTATGGAAGCTTTCTAGAGAATACAGTTATCATCTAATAGATATAGAAGGTGGAGATAAACATAATGCTATACCTAGAGAAGCTTATGCAAGTATTGCTGTTAAACCAAGTGAGAAGAAAGATACAATTAATCTACTAGAAGGTGAGATTGAGATAATTCAATGGGAGATTAAAGCAGTTGACCCAAAACTAACTCTGAAGATAGAAGATGTATCTAATGTTGATAAAATAATAGATTCTAAACAACAAAATACTCTGATAAACTTGCTACATGCTCTACCACATGGTGTAGATAAGATGAGCTATGATATACCTGGTCTTGTTGAAACATCTACGAATCTAGCTAGTGT
Organism: Thermoplasmata archaeon; assembly: GCA_003649845.1. Taxonomy (GTDB): domain Archaea; phylum Thermoplasmatota; class E2; order DHVEG-1; family DHVEG-1; genus B44-G15. The sequence continues at coordinate 15,493 of QMTB01000009.1, forward strand.
ACATATGAAAGAGGATAATATTGTGATATTACTTAGTTCAAGGAGTAGTGTTATGTCAGAGTTACAAGATATAAGAGATAGGATAAGAGCTATAGTTTCTCTATCTGGAGCAGAGGTATCTGAAGATGAACCATATCCAGGTTGGAAGCCAAATCTAGAATCTCCAGTTCTTAAACTATCTAAGAAAATCTTTAAAGATATGTATGGTAGAGAACCAGTGGTAGAGGCGATACATGCAGGATTAGAATGTGGTATAATAGGTGAAAAATTCCCTGGTATGGATATGATATCTATTGGTCCAACAGTTAAACATCCACATTCTCCAGAGGAATACGTAGAGATTAGTACAGTAGAGAAATTCTATAAATATGTTGTAGAAATACTCAAAAGCATATAATCTTCTTTTTTCTTCTATTTTTTAGAATTAGATTTATAAACCCTGATTTCTCTATTATAGTGGATCTTTATGAGAGGGAAAAATCTTATATCGCTTATATTAGTTTCAATTCTCTTCTCCTCTCAAGTTATAAAGGCTTCTAGTTTTAAAGATCAGCTTGAAGAGCAAGATGGCGTAAAAATCTTGCATTTAAAAGGCTCTTGCTATGAGATGGGTTATCAGCATGGTTCTCTACTTAGAGAGGAGTGCAGAGAGAATTTACGTGCTTTTCTAAATTTTGCGAAATATTTTGGATATAGCTATGATGATTTCCTAAAATTATGGAGGAAGGCGGAGGAGTATATACCTCAAGAATATAGGGAGGAGATGCAGGGTCTTGCTGATGGAGCAGGTGTATCTTTTGATGATGTAGCGGTTGGTAATATTATAGTTATGTTAATTCATTGTTCTGGTTTCGCTGCATGGGGTTCTGCTACTATAGATGGAAAACTATATCAGCTGCGTAGCCTAGATTTCCCAATGTTTATAAAGGATCCAATAACTGGTAAAAGCATTCAAGAGAATTCTATTATAATTATACGTGAACCATCCAATGGTTTCGCTTCTCTAGATCCATCATTCGCAGGTTTTATCGGTAGTCTAGGTGGAATAAATGAAAATTGTATAGCAGTAGAAGTTTTATCTTCTTGGAGTGATGATGAACAATATAATGGTATACCTATGGTGTTTAGACAACGTATGGTTCTTGATCATGCTGCTAGTATAGAAGATGCTATAGATATATTAACTTCTAATAGAACCTGTGGTTGGAATTTCATTGTATCAGATGGTAAGATTCCTATAGGTTATGCAGTTGAGGTAACGGCAAACTATTCCTATGTTGGAACATGGAATAATACTATAGAATCAACTTATCCATTCTGGGTTATTGACCATGTAGTAAGGAGAACTAATATATTTATAGATTCAACTACAGCTTCTACTCAGCGTAAAAGATATGATCCAAGATTGTTTCCAATATTATCGTTATTTATCAATATTAATCCATTAAGTTGGGGTATGGTACCATCATCTATACCATGGATACATTATAGAGCTCTTAGTGAGGGTATAGAATCAAAACTTGGTATGCTTGATTTAAATAGTAGTATGACCGTAGCTAGAGAACTCTACCAAGGTAAGATAGATAGATTCTTCTCACTACTAGTTGAACTAGGATTCTACTCTACTTTACATCAATGGGTTGCATGTCCAGAGACAGGAGATATACTTATATCATTTGCAACTAGAGATAAAGATGCATATGAAAACCCAGTACATCATTTTAATTTATTTTCGCTATTAAAATAAAAAGGTACCTAAATATATATCTACATTATAGTATGAAAGTATATATGTGTCATAATGTAAAAATATATACATAGATATATCTTCAAGGCTTATAGTATCACATATAATAGTAATCTCCTCTCTAGATATGTTTCAAATTAATATAAGCTACAGAACTTAGGTGTATCCACCTATATTTAAACTTGGATCTCCAAGTAGTACCCATTGTTGCACTGTCTTTTGATCTATCCAATCCCAGCCGAAATCTGGAGACCACCAACACTGCGGAAGTGTAAATTCTTTGAAATTAGATATATAGCTAGTTAATGTTTGAGCATATACTACTCCAAGGGTGTCATAGCCATGTTCACCGTATTGTCTAAAGAATTCTGATGTAATCCAACTATCACCTGCTCCAACGGTGCACCATTCACCTTCCCAACCCCAGCCATAACCAGTGTTACCCATACTAGCGATAGCACCAGTATCAGGTAGTTTGACTAGATACCAACTGAAGCATTCTGGTGTAGGTCTACCATATGTATGCATCCATATATTCTTACCCATATATAGGAATAATAAATCTAGTACAGAGGGAATTAGAGATACATTGAACATACTATTATGACAACCACCTACTACAGTAATAGGTAACATATCCTTATTTGAAAGTTCTCTCATAGGTAACAGAGGATATTTTATATATGGGAAGAAA
>QMTB01000010.1 GCA_003649845.1 Thermoplasmata archaeon
CATTCATATAGGTTTTAAAATGCCTCCACTGTGGTTTAGAGAAACAGTTACGATAAACCTCTAGCTTCTCACCAAATATATCTATATCTGGTGTGAACAACATATTTTCATCCCATCCCAAACATGGGATAAATTGTATGCTTGTTTATCTAGGTAACCTTTGATTGTTTTTTCAAAAGTGCAAAAGTTTTGTTTTAAGATAATCAAAAGTTTAAAGAAAAGAATTTTGATAGTCTATCTAGGGTTTTTGTAAAGATGGAACCAGGAATTGTTATAATAGGATGCGGAGCAGCTGGTGGAACTGCAGCGCAATTTGCAAGAAAAACTGATAGAAAAATACCTGTAGTTATTCTAGAGAAAGGAAAATATTCTCAATATTCTAAATGCGGTCTACCCTATGTTATATCCAATGGTATCCCTTCATTTGATGATCTAGTAGAATTCTCAGAGGAATGGTTTAAAAAAGCTAGGATAGATTTATATCTAGAAACAATTGTTGAAACAATTGATGTAGAGAATAAACAAGTCATAGCGAGAAAGAATAATGAGGAAATTGTTTTTCCATATACCTCTTTAATTATAGCAACAGGTGCCGAGGCAAGGATTCCACCTATTAAAAATCTAGAAAAGAGTTTACCTAAAAATGTTTTCCTACTGCGTACCATAGAAGATGGGAAAGGCATTGTAAGTATATTAGATGAGATTGATAAACCAGTTATAGTTGGCGCTGGATTCATAGGTTTAGAGTTAGCAGAGAGTTTTCATAAAAGGATTAAAGATGTTACTATAGTAGAAGCTCTACCCTCTATTCTACCAAATACATTAGATAAAGATATGTCAATATCTATTCAAAAAGAATTATCTAAATATCTAACTATATTAGTTAACCATCTAGTTGAAGAAGTACATATAAACAATGGATACGTGGATTCAATAACTCTTAGAAATACTGAGACAAAAGAACAAATGAAGATGGATGTAGATTTATTAGTTATTGCAACTGGTACTAAACCAGAGGTTACACTGGCACAACAAATAGGTTGTAGAATAGGTGAAACGGGTGGGGTTATTGTCAATAATAGATGCATGACTTCTATACCTAATATATATGCTATAGGAGATTGTACAGAGTATCATGATTTTATAACAGGTAACTCTATGTTAGTTGGTCTAGGTAGTATTGCAGTACGTCAAGGTATAGTAGCTGGAGTAAATGCAGCTGGAGGGAATCGTTTCCTACCAAGGGGATTCCTTCAAACTTGTACTTCTAGGTTTTTCAATATAGAGGTAGCATCTGTTGGAGTACCCTCCCATAGGATATCAAATGATATAATTTCAGCTAGATATACCGGTAGTTCTCTACCTGAATATTATCCAGGGGGTAACCCTGTAACTGTTAAAATATTAGTTGATAGAGAAAAAGGCGTTGTAATAGGTGGACAGGTATTTGGTGAAAATGCAGCTCAAAGAATTAACACTATTGCATGTGCAGTTAGAAATCAGATGCATATCGATGATTTTAGAGACCTTGAAACTGCTTATGCTCCACCTATAGCACCTACTTTTGATCCTATAACTATTACAGGTGAAGTTGCATCTATGAAATGGAGGAGAAAATGAGGTTTCTACATATAGCAGATACTCATCTTGGTTTCTCAGCATATCGTCGTATAAATGAAGATGGGGTTAATCAAAGAGAGATAGATATATACAATGCTTTTAAACAGGTTATAGATTATGCTATTGAGAACCCCCCAGATTTTATACTCCATGCAGGGGATTTATTTGACTCTGTTAGACCGAATAATAGAGCTATATCTTTTACCGTAGATCAACTTCTAAGATTATCCAAGAAACATATACCTTTTATAGTAATATCTGGAAATCATGAGCATCCTAGACTTAGAGAAACAGGGCATATATTTTCTGTTTTAGATCATATAGAATATATTTATCCTGTATATAAGAATGGTTATGAGAAGATAAAACTTGATATTAAAGATAAGACGGTTGTGATTCATGCAATCCCACAAACCTATTCTATAGAGGAGTTTCAAGATACTATTAAAAATCTTGATGTTGAAAACAATGCTGATTATAATATAATACTTTTACATGGCTCTATCAAAGGTATTGGAATATTTACTATGGGTGAGTTCAACGAGTTGATTATTCCTAGAGACATCTTCTCTATAGGTTTTGATTATATAGCTTTAGGTCATTATCATATTTATACGAAACTTTCAGAGAGAGCTTTTTATTCTGGTTCTACAGAAACATTTAGTTTTTCTGAAGCGGAATCTAAAAAAGGTTTTATAGAAGGTATATTAGAAGGAAAGGATTTCTCATTTATATTTAAACCTATAGAAACTAGAACTTTTATCGATTTACCTTCTATTGATTGTAGAAATCTAGATATAGATAGTATAATGAATATTTTATCCAAGGAGCTTGGATCTATTAGTTTAGAAGATGCTATAGTTCGTATCACTCTTGAAAATATACCTGTTCATATATATAGAAACTTTGATTTTCAAGATGTAAAAGAGAAAACTAAGAAAGCTTTTCATTTTGAATTAAAAACATCTATAGTACATGATAATATTATAGAATATAGAAGTCAAGCTAAAATAGATGTTTTATCAAATGAGTTTAGAAGATATATATCCATGCAGCAGATAGAGGAAAGAGAAGAATTGCTTAAACTTGGTTTAGAATACATATCGAGGATAGAAGGTAAATAGATATGATTCTTAAAACCTTGAATTTGAAGAATTATCGTAGATTCAAAGAGGTTAACATTGAATTTCCAGATGGAATAATTGGTGTAATAGGTTTAAATGGAGTTGGTAAATCAACTATATTTGAAGCAGTAGCTTGGGCGCTCTATGGTTCACCAGCAGCTAGAACTTCTATTGATCAAATTAAGAGAAACGGCGCTTCTCCTAGAGAACCTTGTAGAGTGGAATTAGAATTTATTTTCGAAGGAAATGCATATAAGGTTATAAGGGAGATGACTGGTAAAACTCTTTCTCCATCTGCCATTGCATTTATGAATTCTAAGATAATGGCTCAGGGAGCAGGTGCTGTAACATCTTTTATACAGAAAACCCTTGGGATGGATTTCAAATCATTTTTCACCTCAGTTTTTGCTAAACAAAAGGAACTCAATGCTCTATCTAATATGAATGCAAGCGAGAGGAGACCACTTATACTTAGAATGTTAGGTATAGATGCTTTAGATGAAGTAATTAGAGAGATAAATATAGATAGGAAAACTAAGAAAACACTTGTAGATAGATTAAGTATAACGCTATTAGACCAAAAAACAGGTCGTAGTAAAATAGAGATTCTATCAGAAAAGATTAAAGAATTTGAAAAGAAAAAGGAAGATATAAATATAGATATATCTAGATTGAAGGAAATTGTAGAGGGCGAGAAAGAAGAGATCAAAGAGATATCTACATTGGTTGACGAAGAACGGAGGAATTACGAGGAGATAAATAAAGAATATCAACGTCTTATCGAAGAAAAAACACGTTATAATAGTTATCAAGAATTAAAGAAAAACACTATTGAGATTAAACAAAGGATGGAGGAGAGAAATAAACAGCTTGAAACATTAAAGAGGAAAATATTGAAATTTCAAGGTATATCTGATGAGATACAAAAAACTATAGAGCGTTTAGAGAAGATAGAGGAAGAAAGAACATCTCTTCTTAAGATAATTGAACAGAAGAAAACAATAGTTAAAGAGTATGATAAAACTATTAGAGAGTTAACTAGGAAGAGGGGAAAAATCGAGAAAATGGGACCAGATGCTTCTTGTCCTACATGCGAGAGAATACTAGGCGAACAATACCATATCCTACTTGAGAAATATAGAGAAGAGATAGAGGAGAAAACATCTGAGGAGATGAAATTTCAAAGGGAAATACAGATAGAAGAGGAGAATTACGAGAGAATTAAGAAAGAAAAATCAGCGCTTGAAAGGAAAAAAGAATATCTACAACAACAAAGTAAGGAAAAGGAGAAATTAGAAACAATGATCAATCAGATAGACGGAGAGATTCAAAGGGAGAAAAGAGATTATATGGAAAAACATAGGAAACTACAGCAACTTGAAGGTGTAACCTTTGATCCAGAAGAATATAAAAATATACAGGAGAAGATGAAGGAGAGTTATCAGAAATATCAAAATATATTGAAAACATTAAATAGAAAAAGAGAGGATCTATCGAAAAATAGGGTTAAATTAGAGAAAACAGAAGGTTCTTTAAAACTAGTTGAAAGGGAAATAAATAATTTAGAAGAAAAAATAAGAGAGTTAGAGGATACAAAGAAAAGAATATCTAGTGAACAAAAGGAAACTCAGCGGTTGAACATCTTATATGAAATTATGACTTCTTTTAGAAGTAGTTTAATCTCAAGGATTAGACCTGCGCTATCTGAATATGCTACAGACTTTTTCAGAGATCTAACAGATGGAAAATATCAAGAAATAGAGTTAGATGAAAACTATAATATTTTAATATATGATAGAGGGAAACCATATCTTATAAATCGTTTTTCAGGAGGAGAAGAAGATCTAGCAAATCTATGTCTACGTTTAGCTATCTCTGAGGTTATAACAGAACGTTCAGGAGGAGTTTTCAATCTCATTATACTAGATGAGATATTTGGATCCCAGGATATGATACGGCAGCAGAATATACTACGAGCTCTTAATACTCTTTCATCAAAATTCCGTCAGATATTCCTAATAACCCATGTAGAGGAACTAAAAAATAGCATGCAACATATACTATATGTATATGAAGATGGAGATATAAGTAAGATTGAATTACAGTAGAAAAAAGAAATATAAGAGGGAGAAGATTTTTTTATCTTCCAAATCTGAATCTCCTCTTTTTTGCTTTTGTACCATCCGCCTCAGTCGTAGTTGTTGGAACATTCTTCTCCTGTTGAGTTTTTTGCTCAGTTGTTGTAGTAGTTGTAGTTTGTTGTTCTACATTTTTAGTTTGATCTTGCATAGTATTTGGTGGAGATGGAGGTTTTAAGGATAATAATCTATCGAATAATTCTTTATTTGTAGCATACCAATTTTCCCAGTGTTTCATCTCCTCTCTAAGTCTATTACATTCTTTCTCTGTTTCCTCATATAGATGGTATAGTTTTGTTAAACGTTCTTTTTCTTTTTCATATTCTTTTGCTAATTCATTGTATTTACCCATCTGGTTTTCAAGTTGTTTTAATCTATCAACTTCTTGTTGTAAAGCCTGTATTTGATTATCTCTTTCTCTAAGCATGTTTTGTAAAGAGTTGTTTTCTTCCTCCAGTTTTTGTTTAACTGTATTGAATTCCTCCATCTGTTGTCTATATTGATTTAGTTGGTTTATCTGCCGTGTGTATTCATTAAGTTGCTGTTGCAGTGTATTAACCTGATTAGATAGTTCTTGTCTCTCGGTTTCTAATCTATTTACTTTTTCTTGATATTCCTGAAGTTTAGATTCTGTTTTGGAAAGTTCCTCCTCTTGATGTTTATAGGCATCCCATAGTTTGATGAGTCTTTCTTTCTCTTTTTCAAGTTCATCACTGTATCTTTTAGCTCCTTGGTATGCCTCCTCTCTCTGTTTCTCTGCCTCCATTAAAAGTTCTTCATATCTTCGAATGGTTGATGTAATTTCTTTTAAAGCTTCAACATCAAGCATATTTTTTATTTTTGACAGCTCTTCAGTGCTTTTTGTGAAGGAGAGTTTGATGTTATCAATCTCATCTACCGCTTGACGTAATCTCTGTTCTAAGGATCCGATTTCAAAGGAGCTGCCCATATCTTTATTTTCCTCACTCATCGTGTGGTACCTCCCACAAATAATATGCCATTCCAATAGAATGCCTTTGTAGCTATTTAAGGATTGTCATATTATAAAGCCAAATTTTTTCATGATTTAAACAAAAATTTATTTAATTTATATTAAACCGCTAACCTAATAAACTCTTAGACAATTCCTTTTATACAACTCGATGGAATCCCTAGGAGGAGAGATTGGATGGGTCTATTTAAAAAAACTGGTTTATCAGGTATACTTCATCGTATTTTTGGTAAGAAACATGCTAAAATAGGGATTTATGGTCCACCGAATGTTGGTAAAACAACTCTTGCAAATAGAATTCTAATGGATTGGACTGGAGAAACAATGGGTACTGTATCTGAGATACCTCATGAAACAAGAGTAGCTAAATGGAAGAAGAATGTAAAAATCGAGAACGGTAGCTCCTCGCTTTATTTTGATATTGTTGATACACCAGGTATTGCAACAAAAATTGATTATAAAGATTTCATGAACATCTATGGTTTAAATAGGAAGGAAGCACGACAGAGGGCAAAAGAAGCAACAGAAGGTGTAATAGAATCTATAAAATGGCTTGAAGATGTAGATGGGGTAATACTTGTAATGGATTCTACTCAAGATCCTTTTACTCAGGTGAATGTTACTATATTAGGTAATCTAGAAGCTAGGAATCTACCTGTTCTCATAGCTGCAAATAAGATAGATGCAGAGGATGCCAGTCCAGCTACTCTTAAAGCTGCTTTCCCTCAGCATCCAGTTGTACCAATAAGTGCTCTTACAGGATATAATACTGATGATCTCTATTCAACTATGGTGAAACATTTTGGTAAAAAACGATGGTGGAGGCGGAGGTGAAAGACTATGGTTAAGAAATCTAAGAAGAAAAGTAGCATCTCTATTAATCTTATATCCAAACAGAAACTGGAGAAATTGAGTTCTCAGGAGAAACTGGATTTTATATTAAAAGAGATTAGACAAGGGAAGGTTTTAGTATTAGAACAAGGTCTCACACCATTAGAACAAACTGCTCTTATAGAAAGAACTATGGCAGAGATAGAAGAAGATGCTTTTACAGGTATAGAGATGGATGGATATTTGGAGGATAAAGCAACATTATTTAGAAGATTTTTTGGAGTTATAAGGAAACCTGGGTTAACAGTTATTGGACCAGCGGATCTTATAAAAACGATAAAGAAAGATGGAAACATTATTCAAACAGAAATAGTAGCAGGACAAGGAGTATAAATAATGCCTCATCAATGTCTTAAATGTGGTAAAATATTTGAAGAAGGTTCACCAGAACTTTTAAGAGGATGCCCTAACTGCGGTGGTAACAGGTTTTTTTATACGAAAAAACCATTAGATGAGAGAGAACGCGAAAAGATAAGTAAAGAAATTGGTAAAGATCTATATACTCAAATCATGGATTTACTTGGTGATAAAAGAGAGCTTGTTGATGAAACAGGCAGATGGATTAAAGTTAAACCTAAAGATATAAGTAAAGCGATAAAAGAACAGCTTCCTCCGTCTAAAGATAAAATTTTAGTTAAAAACGATAGAGAAGAAAAGATTAAGAAGTTATTGGAATCACCTATAATTCCTGATGATCCTGCAACTATCGGTATTCAACCACCAGGTAAATATGAGATAGATATAAAGAGACTACTTGAAAATGAACCTATTATAATTCAGAAAGATGGATCCTATATGATACATCTACCCTCTGCATTTCGAATGATTAAAGATAAAGATTAAAGTCCAAGTCGCCTATGTAATTTCACTACTGCTTCTACTGCTGCTTTTGCTCTTTCAATCCTATCCTCTGCTTGTAATCTAGTCATACCAGGGCCAGTTATACCTAAACCAACTGGTTTATCATATTCAAGAGATAAATCAGCTATCTTACGAGTTGCATGCTGCATCACTATCTCATCATGTTCTGTTTCTCCTTCAATTACAGCTCCAAGTGTAACTACGCCATCTATATCATCTCTTTCTAATAGTTTTTTAACTGCTAATCCCATATCGAATACGCCAGGTACTTTAACTATTTGAGTAATCTCCGATCCTAGAAATTGAGCATGTTCTCTAGCTCGTTCTAACATCATCATTGTGATATCATAGTGAAACTCAGATACAACCGCCCCAATTCTAATCTTCTTATTTTTATCCATTTTTTATACTCCTCCTATAGGTCCTATATCTTCAAAACCTTGGCGTAATCCTTTGCCAGCTTGTTGAGTTAGTTTTTCAGGATGGAAGATTAGATTTATAACATTTATTGCATGCTCTCTACTTCGTCGTTCAGCAAGCCATGCAAGTTCTTTTTCATCTTCTGCTTCATCTTCATGTACAAATACCTCAATAATATGCTTATTACATAGTAGCTGTACTTGTATAATTCCAAGGCTAGCTTCATGGGCACATTGTTTATCAATAGGTTTAGGACCTGGCATACCAAATGCCATTACTATATCACAGTTTTCTTCGTCGAATAATTTTTTACAGGCAACAGGTAGATCTTTTATACCTGGTACAGTGTATCTAATGATTTGGAAACCTGTTGCTCTAGATTTCAATTCATCAATAGCTGCCTTTGCCATATCATATCTCGCAAAGGTTGTATCAGCTATCCCTATTTTTTTCATCTTTCCCTCCTTCTATTTGTTCCATAGTCTTCTGGAAGTCGTAAGCTGATAGTATTTTACCTATTATTCTACGGGTTCCATCTAGATCATCCATATCCTTATATTTAGGTAGTCTTACAACCTCTGCTTTAATCCCTCTTTTCTTCAACTCTTTTTTAATTTTTTCTTCATCATGTATTTGATCATAACCTAGAGCGATTATATCCGGTTTAATCTCTTCTACAATTCGATACATATCATCTTTATAACCAATAACAGCATCATCAACCATCTTCAATTCTTTAATTATATTTACTCTCATATGTTCAGGTGTAACAGGTTCATGTTTCATCTTTCTAACTGTATCATCACAAGCTACAACTACAATAAGTTCATCACCAAGTTTCTTTGCTTCTTTTAAAAAATATATATGACCCATATGTAGTAGATCAAAGGTTCCAGTCGCCATTACTCTAACCATTTCCTCCAGCCCTCTATGATATCTCTACCCTCAAGGAATATATATCCATTTTCCTCTGCGAATTTTTTAACCTCTCTCTTTGGCATCGCTTTACCGTTGTCACCCATGATTTCACAACCGCTACCTACCGGTGTTAGGTTAGCCATTTTCAGTATAGAAACAACTAGTTCAGTATGACCAAATCTATTTTGCAGAGGTTTCTCAGACGCTATACATACTGGTATATGACCTGGGGAACGAAATTCTTTACCCAATAATCTAACTGATTCTTTAGAAGATAGCTTTTCTGTTTTTTTCACTATCTCAGCAAATCTTTTCATCGTCAAACTTCTATCTATATCAGTTATACCAGTGAACGTATTTCTATGATTCAAGGTTACTGAAAAGGAGGATTTTGTATCATATGGTATATCATCTGGTACAAGAGCTTTAAAAACAGGATACCTATCTGATATGTTAGAGTATACATCTGCTAGAAAGGGGAGCTGGAATCTCTTCGCAATATCATGAGAGATCATAAGGAATATGAGTCCACCACCTTTTTTTCTCATAGTTTTTATAGCTTCTGGAGTAACATATTGAGATGCTATAACGAAATCTGTTTCACCCTCTCTATCATCTGAATCATAGATTAATATGAATCTACCTTTTCTCAGTTCTGAGATCGCTTCGTCTAATATCATCTCTTCTTCAATTAAAAACAAACCTTATGAAAATAATGTTTGGTTATTACCCAGAAATTGGTTGCCGTGGTTTTTCTTTATTTCTAGCGAGTTGCCTGGTGATATATCCTGCTATTCTATTTCTAAGTAGATTGCTTTTAACTGTAGTCACCTCGGCAACCATTCTTTTATTATGTTCAAAATCTCCTGGATTGAACTGATCTGGATATCTCTCCAGTAATTCCTTTGCGATTGTTTTGATGAATGTCTGCCTTATGTTTCCCAGGGTATCACCCTTTAGAATTGCTGGGAGCCTGGAATACATTTAGATTATATAAATACTTTGGAGGATGAACTGAAGAAGAACCCATCTAACTATAAAAGTTACACATATTTTTACACAAAAAAAAACAGTAGTTTATTTAAACCAAATGCGACTATTTAAAATAATTATAACAAAAAATTAGGAGGCCCTCTATATAAACTCTAAGAAAAATCTTCTAAAAAAACTTGCATTGAAACAACTTCAAAAGATAGAAAGATATGCTACAAAAAATGATGTACTGAGAAATATATTGATATTCATATATAAATCTAAACTATATCACTTTATAAGAAGTAGAATCGATGAACTACAAGTATATAAATTACTAGAACAAGTTAAAAAAGGTCCTATACCTAAACACATTGCTATAATAATGGATGGAAATAGAAGATTTGCAAAGGATGTAGGGTTAAAACCAGAAGCAGGACATATATTTGGTAGAGATAAAATAGAGGAAACATTAGATTGGTGTATGGAATTAGGTATAAAAAATCTAACATTATACGCATTTTCTACTGAGAATTTTAATAGGAAACCAGAGGAAGTAGAAGAATTAATGAATCTATGTAGAAGAGAATTACAAAGAGCATCAGAAGATAAACGTATACATAAAAATAGAATAAAAATAAATGTTATAGGACACCTAGAATCACTGCCACAGGATATACAAAAAGCAGCTAAAGATCTAATGGAGAAAACCAAGGATTACAATAATTATTCTCTAAATATTGCATTGGCATATGGTGGAAGAGAAGAGATATTACAAGCCATACGAAAAATAGCAGAAGATGTAGAGAAAGGAGAGATAAAACCAGAGGAAATAACAGAGGAAGACTTCTCTAAGTATCTATATACTAAAGATATACCAGATCCAGATCTAATACTACGTACATCTGGAGAAGAGCGGATATCTAATTTCCTATTATGGCAACTTGCATATTCAGAACTTTATTTTTCAGATGTATACTGGCCAGCCTTTCAAAAAAAAGATTTCCTAAAAGCAATATCTACATATCAACAGAGAAAAAGACGATTTGGAAGATAAAAAAATCTTTTTCATAGATTAGAATCACCCTTTTATCATTAGGATATTCTTTCATATTGGTGTAGTTTCATAAGGGATATAGGAGTCATAGATATCCAAATTGTACGAATAATTAGTTTTCCTTTTCTATCTCCTCAGCTATCTCACTGAGTTTTTCAAAGAGACGATAAAAGATATAGAAAATTAATCCTAATCCTATAGATAGAATGGATAAAGCAAGAAGTATATCCGAGATATTAGAAGGGAAAAAAACCTCTGAGAAAAAGAAATTATATAAAAAATTGGAGAGATGAACAGCTAATAGAAATAAACCTATCTTTATAAAAAAACTATAGAGAAAACCTGTTTTGAAATCATAATTTACTGAGAAAAATCTTTTTTTCATCTAACCGCTGACCTTACCTGTAGCAAGATTCATAGCATTTTCAACTTTACTCTGCAACTCAGCAAGTTTCTCTCTAAGTCTACCTTCCTGTTTCATAAGAGTAGTTTTTCTAAGTTCAAGGGATTCCTTTGTTGAATTCAACTCTTCAACAACCTCTTTCTTACCTTTAGCTTTTATAAGTATATTACCTACGCTTTTATAGATGGGTGTTTTCTCACCTACTTTACCTAACTCTTCTAAAGCCTCTTCAACTTCTTTTAATCTAATTTCTACTTGCTGACGTTGTTGTTCAACCATTTGAAGTTGAGTTTGCATCTGCCTTAATCTACCTATTTGATCTTGTAGTTGTTGAGATAAATCTTCTGCCATGGATATTCACTCAGAGGAACTATTAACTTTTAGCAGTATTAAAATATTTTTGAAGGTAAAAACAGAAAGATGGAATATATAGATAGCTGAATATATGAAAAGTGAATATATGAAAAATATTATATAGAAAAATTTGGATATACTTGACATCTCATTGTCTCCAGTATTTGGGAGCGCGAAGGGGGTTATGAAGCATGAGAAAGAATGATAAGATCATTATTGGTATAGGTATTATAGTCCTTCTAATCTCAAGCACCCTCATATACCTATGGGTTCCACCATCAATAGAAGGAGAAGGTATAAACGAAGAAGACATCTTCTCCATATCTGGAACATATACAGATGACCTACCCTCAGCCATAGAAGTATCCTCAGATAATCCCTTCTACGCACTTATAGCAACACCACTTGCAATACACTATAATAAAGATGGAAAACAACAGGTTATACCATTATATATCAAAAATTTAACAAACCCATCAAAAGCCATCATAAGAGCCGAAAATATAATAGGAAAACCAATTGACCTAATAATAAAAAATTCCTCCAAATCCATAAAAAACATATCACTTGAAATAGCTGAAAGATACTGGAAAAAAAGCAAAGCAGCCCTCATCATAGAAAACAATAAGGAAGGATACACCCTAGGAATACCAGCTACACCAATTGCCTCCTACCTTAGCATACCCATCATCATCACCAACAACATAGACGAAGACATAACAAAAACATTAGATAAACTAGGAGTAGAATACACAATCATCTGTGGCAAGAACCTCACAGGATACAAAAACACCCTAAAATTCGTAAACTCCAACGACATACTCAACTTCACCATAGCTCTCGTACAAAAAAAATTCGGAGATATAAACTATATAACCCTAACAAATCCATTAGATGCATGGCCACCAAAAATATTAGATAAAAAATTATATTCCTCTAAAGTTTTTGAGACCGTCTCCTATGCAACCTCTATGCTTTTAAATGCATTAAAAGGTCTTGCAACAGGAAGAACTTATGCAAACTTTAGTTTTAAGATACCTGATGACTATAAATATGCGCTTGTAAAAATAGAGATAATGAATCTTGATCCAGATAGTGTAGATAAGTTTGGAGATTATGTGGGGATACTCTCAGCAGGTATAGATGACCCAAATGAACCAATGTGTTATCAGACCAATGAACTATCCTCATTTGGAGTAGCCTCTAAGGGAACACCAGCGATAAGGGATGAAAATGGAAATATAATCAAGGATAGATTATATAATGAAGTACTATTATATGATAGAGGTGGAGCAAAATATAATATGGTTATTTTTGGGGAATGGTTAACTAAAAAGGTAGGGAGAATGCAAGTTAATGTAGAGGTTGATAAGTTAGAGAATCCATATTATGCTAGGATGAGAGGACTCTCATCAACCGCACCTTATTTAACAGCCTATCGTAAAGGTATAATATTTGCAAAACCTGATTTTGCATTCTATGCAGATGACAATGCCCTTACGAAAAAAGGTGAAACATGTCCAGGGTTCTACTCTGTTAGGAGAAATCCAAGATTAGCATATGCGCATAATATGCATGTGTTTGAGAAGATCCATAAACCATTGAATAATCTCCTTGCAAAACTTGCAGATATAGATCTATCAGAGAGGGATGGATTGAGATATCTCAGAGATTATTATGATAGAAATCCAATATACATAACAATCGTTGGAGATGCAGAAATGGTTCCTAGGATAGTATATGATAACTGGTTGGCTCCACTTGAAGAAGATGTCGATAAAATCACCGGAGCAGAACTAGGATATGGACTGGGAACACCCTCTGATTTTATCTATGGCGATATCGACCCGATCTATGGAGACTATTCTAATCTTGCAAACGATACTTATACATATTATCCCTATCAAGAAAATATCGTTGGTAGATTTGCAGGATGGGACGCGCAGGATGTATCTGCACAAATGGCTAGAACGATATTCTATTATGATATCCTAAAGAAGCTTGGAGATTGGAAGAATAAAGCTGGTTTAAGGGTAGGTGGAGGGCAAGATTTCCAGAGACCTCCGATAAGATATACAATCTCTAGGTTAACAGGTAATAGCGAAGAGGCGGTAAAACTTCCAACAGGTTTTTCAGAGATATCTATGGAAAGAGCGAAGAAAACAGTTTTAGAGCCTATGGGATTCAATGTAACAGCAGCTTTTGATTATAAAGCGCAGTTGGCTGGATTTAGCGAAGATGCATTGAATGAGCTAAAAAAGTTGAACCTGCTAAAGAGATTCACATTCTTTAAAAACTTCGTAGCAAAATATGTCGGTGATGATGTAGCAAAAGGAAAAGAAATCATGGAGAATAGCAACTTTTTGTTTGTAAATGCTCATGGAAGCCCTTATTTATATGGTATGGTCGGTCCATCTATTCTTGGTTTAGGAGTATGTGGACCTATAGTAAAATATTTGGCAGAGAGAATATTATCCTGCATAGACGGTGGGTTCTTTGGCCCTGGCCATGCATATCAATTTATTGGAAGCGATGAAGTTCGAAGTGTAGAGAGATTGAATATGGGCCCATCTGTGATGTGGTTGGATAGCTGTCTATGTGGTAAGATCGGCGGTGTTTATCCAAAGAACTCTATATCTCTAGCTCTTCTTCATGCAGGAGTAAATGCACTTATATCATCTTCCACAGAATCTAATATCGCAGGGGGATATCTAGAACCAAAGAAGCGTCTATACGATACACCATGGTCTGTTGCGAAAGCTCGTGCGATTGCTAGTATGAATGCAAAGAGGGAGATATATCCAGATCCGCACTTTGGTTATCTACTGTATAAAGACATGTGTAGTGAGCTAATGAAAAATGAAACTATAGGTCTTGCCTTTAGAAATGCTAGAAATATATATCTACCAGAAGATGCAAATTCAACATTCTGGTGGTCTCCACCTCTCATAAGTACTGATAATCCCCTTTTAGATCTATCACTCCAGAAAAGGATAGACGAGGGATACAAAGAGATGGGTATCCATCAAAAGAGTCGAGTAATAAAGAATAAATATTTCGAATTCCAAGAGTGGTGCCTATACGGTGACCCAGCGTTTAATCCATATATACCATATGAGAAATGAGCTAACTAAAAAATTATACTTATTATATGATTGATTCTATCATTCTTTTTTTATATCTTAAAATCTAGTTCATATTGGTAAATGCCCTGGTGTCTTGCAACTATAGATGAACATTGACATATCTTTTATATAAAAAAATATTATATATACGTATTATGTTATTGTTATATTGATGTATTATTCTTAACCTAATGGAGATGTGAAACATTATGAAAAAGAATGATAAGATCATTATTGGCATAGGTATTATAGTTCTTCTAATATCAAGCACCCTCATATACCTATGGGTTCCACCATCAATAGAAGGAGAAGGTATAAAGGAGGAAGATATCTTCTCCATATCTGGAACACTTACAAATGACCTACCCTCCGCCATAGAAGTATCCTCAGAAAACCCCTTCTACGCACTTATAGCAACACCACTTGCAATCCACTATGATAAAGATGGAAAACAGCAAGTTATACCATTATATGTAAAAAATCTAACTAATCCCTCCAAAGCTATAACAAGAGCAGAAGAAATAATAGGAAAACCAATTGATGCGTGTATTAACGGATCAGAATCACCTAGGAAGATATCCATTGATCTAGCTAAGAAATATTGGAGTAAAAGTGAAGGTGTTTTATTAATAAAAAATGACCAAGACGGGTATAACCTTGGGGTTGTAGCTACACCAATTGCATCTTATCTCAGTATTCCAATAATCGTAACTGATACAGTGGATGGAGAGATATACTCTACGCTTAGAAATCTTGGAGTAAGATATTACATTATATGTGGAAATTTATCTGGAGGTGACTCATCTTTTAGATTCGATAGTGTAGAAGATATTGTTAATTTTTCTATTGAGTTAGTTCAAGAGAAATTTGGTGATGTAGAATATATCACATTAACAAACCCTATAGATGCATGGCCCCCAAAGGTATTAGATAGTAAGGATTTTTATTTTGGTCCAGATGTTGTTAAATCAGCTAGCATGAATACTCAAAATATGATCAAATTCATGATGAGATATTTTAGTGGTGTTACCTGGGATTTTAAAATTCCAGATGATTACAAATATGCTCTAGTTGAATTTGATGGATATAACCATGAAATAGATGGGGTAGATAAATTTGGTGATTGCGCTGATTTTTCTATCAACTCTTTGGAGGATGGGAGAAATATAATATTTACAAGCACTAGGCAAGGCACGCCTGTAAGAGATGGAAAGGGGAATTTAATAGAAGACAAGGTTCATAGTGAG
Source organism: Thermoplasmata archaeon (assembly GCA_003649845.1). Lineage (GTDB taxonomy): Archaea > Thermoplasmatota > E2 > DHVEG-1 > DHVEG-1 > B44-G15. The sequence continues at coordinate 16,122 of QMTB01000010.1, forward strand.
ATAGTGTTATACGATTGCGGAGGAAGAAGTTATAGAATATCTGCATATGGAAGGTGGACTCTTAAAGATGAAGGAAAAGTATCAGCACATATCACCATTAAAAAGCTAGAGCATCCTAGATATGAGATGATGAAGAGTCTGTCTTCAATTGCACCATACCTAACAGCATATCATAAAGGTATAATATTTGCAAAACCTGATTTTGCATTTACTGCAGATGATGATGTTATAACAGATGAAGGTAAAACATGTCTGGGAGTATATCTACCGGGTAGAAATCCTGAACTTGTTCCAATGTCCAATAAACATGTATATGATAAGATCCATGAACCACTAAATAGATTACTTGCAAAACTTGCTGGTATTTCTTATGGTAAAACAATCGATTTAAAATATTTAACAGAATATTATAAAAATAATCCAGTATATATAGCATTGGTTGGTGGTACTGCAGCTTTACCTCGTTATCTATATCAGAATGAGGTAGAACCAATAGGAGATATAGACGGGGATGGAATAGATGATACAGTTGGTATAAATTTTGGAGGAGGGGGGACCAACAGTGACAATATATATGCAGATATAGATCCAGTACCATACGAGTGGTCAAATAAGGCACAGGATATCTATAGCAATTATCCTTTCTTGGAGAATATAGTTGGTAGAATAACCGGATGGGATGTACAAGATGCAAATGCTCAGATAGTCAGAACCATATTTTATGGTAAAATCATTAAAGATCTAACGGAATGGAAAAATCATTTTGGTAATCTATTTGGCGGGGGGATAGATTTTAGAAAACCTTTATGGGTTCAAATATTAAATCATATACCCGGCTTAAAACAACTCTTTGTTATTCTAGATAAATTTAGTGCAGGATTTGTAAACTTTGATGAGGGACCATGGAAATATGACACTGGTTTTAGTAGGATAATGGCTAAAACAATTGAAGATAAAATAGGGAAAGAACTTGGATTTAAAGTAAAGACTGCTTTACATGAATCCTCTATATTAGAAGGTTTAAGTGACGAAGCTATAAACGAAATTAAAAAGGCGAATCTCTGGACAAGATTGACATTCTCTACATCACAAGTGAAAAACCTTGTTGGGAAAGGAAACGTGGAAGGTAGAGAAATATTGGAAAACAGTAATTTTATATGGTTAACTGGACATGGTTGTCCATATAATTTTGGTTTAGATAGTCCAGATCTAGTGGCATCAGGTTTTGATGGTATTATCCTTAATGCCCCAAATTTATGGCAAAAGATACTTAAAAATACTATTCTTCCTCATTTCGTAGGTGGTTTCTGGGGACCAGGTGGATGGCTTGGAAGACTTGGAGAATATAATACC
>QMTB01000011.1 GCA_003649845.1 Thermoplasmata archaeon
AGTGAATGTACGAAACATCCCTGGTTTTTTTGATAATTTTTCATAGGTTAGCATCTCTACATCCCATCCGATGTAGAGGGATATGCATTATGCATTAAAAACTGTTATTATGCAAGAGGTCTACTATAATTACACTGCAAATACTCTTCTTTGATTTTTATTTATGTATATTTTGTGTTAATCTATTACGACTCCCAGTGCCAGACCAGCATAGCCTATTATCACGAAAGTAGGTGGAGGTAACATATAGAGTGGTAGTCCTATAAATGGTATGAAGATAGCTATATGTACTAGGTGACACCAGTGTCCATCTGCTCCATTTGTATCTAATAATATTACTCCACCAGCAAACAGTAGAGGTGTAATAGGTAGAAATGGTATAAGTAGTAATCCTCCACCTATACCTTTAACCTCGCATAGATGATTCACATAAATGCTATTCTCTCCAAATTCTTCTTGTAAAGCAGTAACCAATCTATTAATTTCTTTGAGACCTACGATTTTATCTTCTGTTAATTCATCTATTAAATTTAAAATGGAAACTATTTTTCCGTGGTCCAAATTGACATTATTTTTTAGAAATAAGTTAGTATATCCTCTTGAAAAAATCTTTAGAGGTAGATTATAATCTTCTGGAATATCTTTCTCCTGTATACCAAAAGGGTTATTTTCTTTAGAGTTTAGATTAGATGAAGATGCAATATTCATGGAAGGTAGAAACGCCAGCATTAAAACCATAATCACATAAATAATTTTTTTCATAATTATCATACTCTTCACTATTATCTTTTATTTTTATATGTTTAACTAATTTTAAAATGCATTTAAAGTATAAAAACTTATCTTAAAATAAATATTTCTAAATTGATCTAATTATAACGATTTTTACTTTAAATTCTATCATCTCCATAACCTATTTATATGGGAACTGATATAGGGGGTAAGCTATCTATTCATCCTATTAGTGATAGCATATGCTAGATAAACAAATAGCCCCCGGCCCCCTAGTATGGGCCTGTAGCTCAGCTAGGTAGAGCATCTGGCTTTTAACCAGGTGGCCAAGGGTTCGAATCCCTTCAGGCCCGCTGCATATAGAAAACATCTAGGAGGAACTCCTGTAGAAATGCCTCAAAAAGAACCCACATTTGATATTACGAAACATCAGCTTGTACCTAAACATATTATTCTATCAGAGAAAGAAAAAAAAGAAGTTCTAGAGAAATATGGAGTCGATGAAACCCAACTACCCAAGATATTGAATACAGATCCAGTTGTAGTTGCTATTGGGGCTAAGCCGGGGCAGTTGCTTAAAATTATTAGGAAAAGCCCTACAGCAAAAGAATCTATAGTATATAGGATTGTTGTTGAAAATAATGAATAAAGGGTGGCGGAGATGAGAGAACTTGTTGATGCATTTTATAGAGATAGAAGTATCGTGAATCATCAAATAGCATCATATAATGATTTCCTTGATCGAAGATTACAGAAGATTGTTGATAGCACAGTAATTGGCCAAGAAGAAAACATGGAGAGAGGATATATCTACCCGGAGATAGAGGGTTTTAAATTAAAATTTGGCAAAATTAAAGTAGGACATCCGAAGGTTAAAGAAGCAGACGGAACAAAGAGAGATCTTACACCTATGGAAGCTAGACTTAGAGATCTTACATATGAAGCACCGGTTACATTAGAATTTATCCCCATCAAGGATGATGTCGAATATGAACCCGAGGAGGTAAAAATCGGTGAGATCCCTATAATGGTTAAATCTAAGGCCTGTAATCTATATAAAAGGAATATCGAGGAAAGGAAAGAGAGAGAATTAACAGAGGAGGAATACATTGAGGAATTAAGAAAACTCCAAGAGGATCCATTAGATCCAGGTGGATATTTTATCAGTAACGGAACTGAACGTGTACTTATAACAGTTGAAGATTTGGCCCCAAATCGAGTACTTGTTGAGAGAGATAGAAGATACGATCAAGCTATAGAAGTTGCAAAGGTATTCTCACAGAAGGAGGGATACCGTGCTTTAATAGTTGTAGAGAAGAAGAAAGATGGCATGTTAATGGTTTCTCTACCAACAACCTATGGTCAAATACCACTTATGATCCTACTGAGAGCTCTTGGCATGGAAAGTGATGAAGAAATCGTTGATGTGATATGTGTAGATCCAAGAATGGAACCTTATGTCCTAGCAAATATTGAGGAATGTGCAAATGAATACGGTATAACTACTAGAGAGGAGGCCATCGCTTATCTAGGTAAGAAGTTTGCCGGTGGACAGGCAAGGGAGTATAGAATCAAGAGAGTTGAAACTTTATTGGATAGAAACCTTCTACCTCATCTAGGTAACGACCCATCTGATAGGTATACCAAAGCTATTTTTATGGCCCGTATGGGTATGTCAGTTCTTGAACTCGCTCTTGGTAAACGAGAGGAGGACGACAAGGATCACTATGCCAATAAGCGTTTAAAACTCGCTGGAGATTTAATGGAAGATCTCTTTAGGGTAGCTTTTACAGCTTTATGTAAAGATCTAAAATATCAAATCGAGAGGATACATGCAAAAGGTAAGGAAATTAAGATAGCTTCTTCGCTAAGATCAGATGTTTTAAGTCAGCGTATTCATCATGCTCTTGCTACTGGTAACTGGGTTGGCGGTAGAGCAGGGGTATCTCAACTTTTAGATAGAACAAGTAATCTTGCCGTTCTTAGTCATCTTCGTAGAGTGACTTCTCCTCTAACTCGTTCGCAACCACATTTTGAAGCTAGAGATTTACATTCAACCCAATGGGGTAGACTATGTCCAAATGAAACTCCAGAGGGACCAAACTGTGGATTAGTAAAAAACCTATCTTTAACCGTTGAGATCTCAGAGGGTTTCCCCGAAAAAGAAGTAGAGAATATACTGAGAGATATGGGTGTAACAGATGTCTCCAAGAATGCTACAGGTTCAAGGGTTTATCTCAATGGAGATCTAATAGGTATACATCCAGATGGAAAAACATTGGTAAAAGAAATGAGGGAGAGGCGCAGAAATGGGTTGCTAAATAATGAGGTTAATGTTGCATATTATGAAGAGGAGAATGATGTTGTTGTAAATTGTGATTCAGGTAGACTTAGAAGACCACTTGTTGTAGTGGAAAATGGTAAACTATTGCTAACAAAAGAGTATCTAAAAAAACTTAAAGATGGAACTAAACGTTGGTCTGATTTAATCAATGATGGTATAGTTGAATATATAGATGCGGAAGAAGAAGAAAATACCTTTATAGCTTTGAAGGAAGATGATATAACACCAGAGCATACACATATGGAACTTGATCCAATGTGTATTTTAGGTATAGGAGCATCTCTTGTCCCATATCCAGAGCATAACTCTTCGCCTAGAATAACAATGGGCGCAGGCATGGGTAAACAATCTCTTGGTTTCTCAGCTGCTAACTACCGTATACGTCCTGATACAAGAGAGCATCTACTGCATTATCCACAGGCACCTATTGTTAAAACACATGCCTCTAAATATGTCAAATTCCAGCAAAGACCAGCTGGTGAGAATTTTATTGTAGCAGTAGCATCCTTTGAAGGATATAACATGGAGGATGCACTTATTATCAGTAAAGCTAGTATCGACCGAGGGCTTGCCCGTAGCACCTTTTTCAGAACATATAGTGCAGAAGAGAAACGATATCCAGGTGGACAAGAGGATCACTTTGAAATACCTAATCCAGATTGTAGAGGAGTTAGAAGTGAAGATGCATATATGAATCTAGGTGAAGATGGTCTTATCTCTCCAGAATGTGATGTTAAAAGTGGAGATGTATTAATTGGTAAAACTTCACCACCTAGATTCCTAGAGGAACCCACTGATTTTCTTACTCCACAGAAACGTAGAGAAACCTCTGTTACTGTTCAACACGGAGAAGGTGGAACTGTTGATAAAGTAATGTTATCAGAATCAGTAAATGGAGCTAGAATGGTTAAGATAAAAGTTAGGGAGCAGAGGATCCCTGAACTTGGAGATAAATTTGCATCAAAACATGGACAAAAAGGAGTTATAGGTTATATTGTACCTCAGGAGGATATGCCCTTCAATGAATATGGTATATCTCCTGATCTTATAATCAATCCACATGCTATACCCAGCCGTATGACAGTTGGGCATGTATTAGAAATGATCGGAGGGAAAGTTGGAGCTTTAGAAGGCAGATTTGTCGATGGAACAGCCTTTAGTGGTGAACCAGAGGAACAACTTAGAGAAGCTCTTGTTAGAAATGGATTCAAACATAATGGTAGAGAGATACTGTTCAATGGTAAAACAGGTGAACCTCTTGAAGTAGATATATTTGTTGGCTGTATCTACTATCAAAAACTTCATCATATGGTAGCTGGTAAGATTCACGCTAGATCTAGAGGCCCAGTGCAGATCCTAACACGTCAACCTACAGAGGGTAGAGCTAGAGAAGGAGGTCTTAGATTTGGTGAAATGGAAAGAGATTGTCTTATAGGTCATGGTGCAGCAATGGTAATTAAAGATAGATTACTGGATGAATCTGATTTAACTGTGAAATATGTATGCAACGTATGTGGTCATATTGCTATACAGGATAGACATGGCAGATTAAGATGCCCGGTTTGTGGTGATAAAGCAAATATATATCCTGTTGAGATGAGTTATGCTTTCAAGTTATTAGTTGATGAACTTAAATCCCTTGGGATAGCACCCCGTATGAGATTAAAATCTTTGGTGTGAGAGTATGGAAGGAGCTAATAGTATAACTAAAAAAATCGATTATATTGAGTTTACCTTACTATCCCCGTCAGAGATACGTAAGATGAGTGCAACAAAAGTAATTACAGCAGATACCTATGATGAGGATGGTTTTCCAATCTCTATGGGCCTAATGGATCCAAAGATGGGGGTTGTAGAACCTGGACTTAGATGTAAAACTTGTGGACAAAGAGTCGGTAAGGATAAATGTCCAGGGCATTTTGGACATATAGATTTAGCCATGCCTGTTATACATGTAGGGCATGTTAAAACAATTAGAGATTGTCTGCGTGCTACTTGTAGAGAATGTGGTAGATTATTGATAACAGATAAACGTAGAGAGGAATTCCTCGAGGAATTAAAACGTTGTGATGAAACAGGTAGAAGTAAACACTATGTGTATAGAGCAGTTATAGATGAAGCTAGGAAAGTAGAAAGCTGTCCACACTGTGGTAGAGCAGTAGGGAAGATAGAGTTAGATAAACCAACTACTTTGAGAGAAAACGGTAAAAAACTCACTCCTTCAGAGGTTAGAGAATGGCTTGAAAAAATTAGAGATGAGGATTTACCACTGCTGGATATCAATAGGAATGCAGCTAGACCAGAATGGATGGTTTTAACTGTGTTACCTGTACCACCTGTAACCGTTAGACCATCTGTCACACTTCAATCTGGTGAGAGATCAGAAGATGATCTTACACATAAACTGGTAGATGTCATAAGGATAAATCAGCGTTTACAGGAAAATAGAGATGCAGGTGCACCACAACTTATAGTGGAAGATCTATGGGAATTATTACAGTACCATGTCACAACATATTTAGATAATCAAACTTCTGGTATACCACCTGCTAGACATAGATCCGGTAGACCTTTGAAAACTATTGCCCAGCGCCTGAAGGGTAAAGAAGGTAGATTTAGAAGCAATTTATCTGGTAAACGTGTCAACTTCTCCGCTAGAACTGTTATCTCACCTGATCCAAATCTCAGTATAAATGAGATAGGTGTACCGATTAAAGTCGCAGAGGAACTCACTGTTCCAGTTAGAGTGACAAACTATAATTTCGATTGGTGTAAAAAGATGCTCATTCAGAAATTCCTACCAGAAAATGCTCAAAAGGAGTATGTACCAGGTGTGAACTATGTTATAAAAACAGCCGGTAACATAAGAAGACGTATCAAAATCACTGAGAAAAATGCGGAAACTATGTTAGAGAAACTAGAGATAGGAGATATTATAGAGAGACAACTTATGGATGGAGATCTAGTATTATTCAACCGTCAGCCATCATTGCATAGAATGTCTATGATGGCTCATAGAGTAAAGGTTGTACCATATAAAACTTTTAGATTCAATTTATGTGTTTGTCCTCCATATAATGCTGATTTCGATGGAGATGAGATGAATCTACATCTATTACAGGGAGAGGAAGCGAAAGCTGAAGCTGAGATACTTATGAAGGTACAGGAGAATATACTTTCTCCAAGATTTGGTGGACCTATAATTGGTGGTATACATGATATAATATCTGGTTGTTTCCTACTTACGCATAAAGATAGAAAGGTTAGATTAGATAAGGCATCTTATCTACTAGCTGCAATAGACTACAAAGGTGATCTACCTATACATGTAGATGAAAATGGTGAAAGATATGTGTATGGTAGAGATATCTTTAGTACTTTGCTTCCAAAGGATCTAACTATGAAATATAAATCTAAGGTATATGCAGATAGAGACACTTCAGAAGCTTATGTGGTTATCAAAAAAGGAGTGCTTAAACAAGGTACAATCGATGAAAATAGCATAGGAGCATTTAAAGGTAAACTACTTGATAGAATTTTAAGAGATTATGGGATGGACGCTGGTAGAGAGTTTATAGATAAAGTAACTCGTCTTGGTATAGCTGCTTGTACAATATTTGGATTCACTACTAGTATAGATGATGAGGATATACCTGAGGAGGCTAAACTTAAGATACAGGAAGGCCTTGAAGAAGCTATGGAGAAGATTAAACAGTTGATTCACGCCTATGAGAATGATGAACTAGAGGCATTACCTGGTCGTAGCCCAGAGGAAACACTTGAAATGGAGATTATGAAGGTTACAGGTAAAGCGAGGGATATGGCTGGAGAGATAGCTGGTGAACATCTAGGTTTAGAAAATAGTGCTGTTATAATGGCTAAATCTGGTGCTAGAGGGTCCATGCTTAACTTGTCGCAGATGTCTGGCTGCGTAGGACAACAAGCGGTTAGAGGAGAACGTATACATAGAGGATATAAACATAGGACTCTGCCTCATTTCAAGAAAGGCGATTTGGGGGCACAGGCTAAAGGTTTTGTAGCATCTAGTTATAAAAGAGGTTTAACACCTACGGAATATTTCTTCCATTCCATGGGTGGTAGAGAGGGACTTGTAGATACAGCTGTTAGAACATCTAGATCAGGTTATATGCAACGTAGATTAATAAATGCCCTAGAAGATATACGAGTTGAAGAAGATGGTAGCGTTAGAGATGCAAGTGGTAAGATTATACAATTTATATATGGAGAAGATGGAGTAGATCCTGCTAGAAGTTATAATGGGGATGCCGTTGATATAGATAGTGTTATAGCAGATGTAAAGGGGGAGATATAGATTATGGCAGTAGATACCTCGGAGATACGAAAGGAGATAAAAAAGATAGTGGGTAAAAAATTCCTGCCATTAAAGATCATTGATGAATTGGTAGAGAAAAGTGTAAAAGAAAATCTTACTAAAGAGCAAATAAGAGAACTTGTTAAGAGAACTATTGAAATCTATGAGCGTAATCTTATAGATCCTTCTGAAGCTTGTGGTATAGTAGGAGCACAGAGTATAGGTGAACCTGGTACTCAGATGACTATGAGAACGTTTCACTATGCTGGTGTAGCAGAGATAAACGTTACTCTAGGTTTACCTAGACTCATTGAGATTGTAGATGCTAGATCTATACCATCTACACCTATGATGAATATATATTTAAAAGATAAATACAGGAAGAATGCTGAACTTGCTAAAAAAGTTGCAAATCAAATAGAGTTAACTGAGTTAAATGAGATAGCTGAGATTGAAACAGATTTAACTGATCTTACAATAACTGTTAAACCTGATAAAGATACTTTAAATAAAAAAGGATTAACAATAGAAGAGTTATTTGAGATAATTAAAAAAATGAAGAAGATATCCGCTGAGATCAGAGGGGATGAGATATTTATAGCTCTTGATGAACCATCATATAAAAATCTTTTAGATATAAGTGAGAAACTTAAATTACTTAAAGTTAAGGGAGTAGAAGGTATAAATAGAGTTATAATTAGAAATGAACCTGGAGAAGGATATGTGATATATAGTGAGGGGAGTAACTTAGAGGAGGTTCTTAAAATAGAGGGAGTTGATCCTTATAGGACTATTACAAATGATGTACAAGCTGTTGGTAGAGTACTTGGTATAGAAGCTGCTAGAAATATGATCATACAGGAAGCCTATAATACACTATCAGAGCAAGGTTTAAATGTTGATAAACGTCATATAATGCTTGTAGCAGATATAATGACGGTTGATGGCTCTATAAAAGCTATAGGTAGACATGGAGTTAGTGGTGAGAAAGCCTCTGTTTTATCGAGAGCTGCTTTTGAGATAACAGTTAATCACTTGCTTGATGCAGGTAGAAGAGGAGAAAAAGATACCTTAGAAGGTGTTTCTGAGAATATTATTGTAGGACAACCAGTAAATCTTGGAACTGGTGCCATACAACTTGTTATGAAAAGAGAGAAGATGAAGAGGGATTAAAACTATGGAAGACGAGAAGATAGTTAAAAACTTAGTTAAAAAAGGAAAGGTAGTATTCGGCAGACGTCAAACTATTAAATCTATAAATGAGGGAAAATCAAAACTTGTAGTAGTATCTGCAAACTGTCCAGATAAAGAAGAAATTAAAAAAATAGCGGAATCAAAACAAGTACCAGTATATGAAGATAAATCAACATCTATAAAACTAGGTTATACCTGCGGTAAACAGTTCGCTATCTCCGCTTTCAGTGTACTAGAGGATGGTGGAGTAAATATAGCTCAACTAATTAAAGGGTAGAAAGATATGACTGATATATCTCTATCTACTGATGCAATGAAATATATACGTATGGCTAGTGAGATAACGATGATAGATATATTAGATTGCATTATTACAGATGATAAACTGGTTTTTGTAGTTAGACAGGGTGATCTAGGAGCAGCTATAGGTAGAAAGGCATCTAATCTACGGAAGCTTCAATCTTTGTTTAAGAAGAATATAAAATTCGTTGAATATCATACTGATAAAACACAGTTTATAAGGAATCTATGTAAACCTTTTAAAGCGCAAAATATAACATTTTCAGGAGAAGAAAACTCACAGGTTGCATATATAGTGGTCTCTCCAAGTGAAAAATCAAAACTTATAGGCAGAAATGGCAGGAATATCGAGCTTATACGTCAACTAGCTAGGAGACATCATAGCATTAAAGATGTTCAAGTAAAATAAATAGTACTTATAGGAGGAATTGCATCTGCGGATAAGAGAACATCCTATAATTGATTTTAGTGGTAGAGAGAAAATATCTTTCTATTTTAATGGTGAAAAAATCGTTGGCTACAAAGGTGATTCTATTGCATCTGCTATTCATGCAAGTGGTGTTAAAAGGTTATCTGAAAGTCTTAAAGGTAGACATAGAGGTTTTTTCTGTGGTATAGGTAAATGTTCTTCTTGTTTAATGACTGTTAATGGTATACCAAATATAAGAACATGTATAGCTCCTCTGCAGGAAGACATAAATGTAGAAACTCAATCTAAATCTGTTCCTTGGCCTAAAGTAGATTATGATGCATGGGAAGATGGATTGAATATAGAAGTAGATATATTAGTTGTCGGTGCTGGTCCAGCTGGTTTATCTGCTAGTATAGAAGCAGCTAAACAAGGTGCAACAGTTCTATTAGTAGATGAAAACCCTAGAGTAGGTGGACAGCTTATAAAACAAACTCATAAATTTTTTGGATCAAAACATGAGAAAGCTGGTATAAGAGGAGTAGATATAGCAAAAGACCTTGAAAGAGAAGCAAGAGATCATAGTAATATAAAAATTCTATTAGAATCAACTGTTTTTGGGGTTTATGAGGATCCTTCTTATAATGGTTTTACATTTGGAGTTATGAAGAGGGAAAACTATAAATCTAGATTAGTAAAGGTACACTGCAAAGAGGTAATTATATCTGTTGGAGCTATGGAGAATATGCTTTTATTCCCTGGAAATGATCTTCCAGGTGTATATGGTGCAGGTGGAGTACAAACTCTTATGAATGTCTATGGTGTGAAACCTGGTAATAAGGTTTTAATGGTTGGAGCAGGTAACGTTGGTTTAATAGTTAGCTATCAACTTTTACAGGCAGGTGTAGACGTTGATAGAGTAGTAGAAGCTGCCCCTATTATAGGTGGTTATCATGTGCATGCTGCTAAACTTAGGAGATTTGGTGTACCAATATATACTTCGCATTCTATTAAAGAGGTATATGGTAATGATTGCGTAGAGGGGGCTTTTGTAGTAGAACTTGACGAAAACTGGCAACCCATTGAAGGCTCTGAAGAGAATGTAGAATGTGATACAGTTTGTTTAGCTGTAGGATTAACACCTTCCACTAGACTTCTAGAACAGCTACATGTGGAGATGGCTGATATACCAGAAGCAGGAGGTAGAGTAGCTATTCATGATGAATATATGGAAACTAGTGTTAGAGGAGTGTATGTATCTGGAGATTCATCTGGTATAGAGGAAGCTTCTACTGCTATGATAGAGGGAAAGATATCTGGTATTTCTGCTGCTTTAGCTCTTGGTTATAATAGAGATGCAGAGGAGTTGAGAAAAGAATATATTGAAAGATTAGAAAAACTTAGAGCAGGACCTTTTGGAGAGAAACCTCGTATAGCTAAGAGAAAGATCTTAGAGGAATGGAGGAGGTATCATGGGCGGCTATGAGGAAACAGGTGTTTTAAGTTTAGATGATCTACTTAATATTCCATCTGAAAAACAGCTGGAGAAAGGCGTAGCTATAAGTGAATGTATACAGAATATACCTTGTAATCCCTGTGTAGATGCCTGTTCAGTTGATGCTATATCTATGAAGGATATTAATTCTCCTCCAGTTGTCGATTATGATAGATGCACAGCCTGTGGTAATTGTGTAGCTGTATGTCCTGGTTTAGCTTTATTTATAGTTAAAATAAAGGAAGATAAAGCATGGATAACTCTACCCTATGAATTTCTACCTATACCTGAGAAAAATGATACAGTAGATGCATTGGATAGAGAAGGTAATATAGTCGGTGAAGGTAAGATTATTAGAGTGAGAAAACAAAATAGTACTTGGATTATAACTGTTGAGGTTGATAGATCACTCGCTATGATTGTTAGAAACATTAGGTGTAGGAGATGAAAACAGTTATCGTATGTAGATGTGAGGATATAACAGAGAAGGAGATAGTTGATGCTATACATGCTGGTTATACTGATTTTGAAGAGCTACGTAAGAATCTTCGTATAGGAATGGGACCCTGTCAAGGTAGAGTTTGTATACCATTGGTTAAGAAGATACTTCAGAGGGAAACAGGAAGGAAAGTGGAGGAGAATCCAACTGTGCGTCCACCAGTTGTACCTATACCACTTGGAATGCTTACTAAGGGTTGGGAAAATGAAGAGTGATGTTGTTATAGTAGGTGGTGGTGTAAACGGTTGTGCTCTAGCTTATAGACTTGCAAAGAAAGGTTTAAAGGTTATATTGGTTGAAAGAAGATTTCTAACTTCTGGTGCAACTGGTGCATGTGGAGCAGGTATAAGACAACAGTGGTCTACCAAGGAGAATACAAAGCTTGCTATTGATAGTGTAAAACATTTTGAGAAATTCAGTAGAGAACTTGGGATGGATATAGATTTCCGTCAAGGAGGTTACCTGATTATTAATCATGATGAAAAAGAAGTAGAACAGTCTAAGAAGAATATAAAGATGCAAAGATCTCTAGGTTTAGATGTTCGTTTTATCGATAGAGATGAGATTAATGATATAGTTCCTATCTTAGATGTAGAAGGTATGCATGCTATAGGAGCAACTTTTTGTCCAACAGATGGGCATGCTAACCCTTTTAAAACAACTTTTGCATTAGCAAAAGCTGCTAGAAGATATGGCGCTAATATCATGACTCATACGACTTTAACAGATATAGTAGTTGAAAATCATAGGGTTAAAAAAGTTAAAACTACTAATGGTAGCATTGAAACTGATGCCGTTGTTAATGCTGCTGGTGCTTGGTCAAAGAAGATAGCAGAGATGGTTGGTATAGATATACCCAATACTCCTTTTCGTAAGGAGATAATGGTTACTGAAAGATTAAAACTAATGTTCGAAGCGATGGTGATATCTTTTAAAGATGGAATATATTTTAGCCAGCAGAAAGAAGGACATATACTAGGTGGTCTACCTATACCTGAGGAAAGAGAGGGTTATAATTTTATGCCAACTTTTATGTTTCTAACTCATATGGCTAAAACTTTAACTAGATATGTTCCAAGTCTTAAATATATAAATATGGTGCGTCATTGGACTGGTTTCTATGACGTAACACCCGATGCAAGACCTATATTAGGAGAATCCGAGGAGGTGAAAGGTTTTATTCATTGTCATGGTTTCAGCGGGCATGGCTTTATGCTATCTCCAAAAGTTTCCGAGGTTTTAGCAGAGTATATAGCAGATGATAAAAAAGATGAGATATTGGATAGCCTGAGTCTTAAAAGATTTAAAACAGGTAAATTTACTAGGGAGAAATCCGTCGTGGGGTAACACGTTTTTTAAATAAAAATTTAAGGTTTCTCCAACCGTCTCCGAAGCTTTGTAGTTTAACCTCTCCTTCTCTAACTCTAAGTTCAGAGGGTATCTCCTTTGCCTTTATATCTTTATTAGTGAACATCTCGATTTTAATTTCCTCTGAAAAAGGCATCCCATCATTAAAATATTCTAGAGGCATAATTTTATCTAGAGTTGCTCTTCTAAAGATCCACATGCCAGATTGAGAATCTTTGATATTAATGAGGAATAATATTCTAAGCAACAATGATAAAACTAGGTTTCCAAATCTATGTTTTAGAGACATAGAACCATGCTTAAGATTTGCAAATCTATTAGTTGTAATGAAATCTAAATCTTCATCGATTAGAAACTGTATATATTCATGTATTTTATCAAATGGATAAGTAGCATCAGCATCACCTGTAACAATTATATCTCCTTTTACCTTTGATAAACCTGTTTTATATGCTCTACCATATCCTTTCCGTTTATCTATAATAATCTTAGCACCCTTCTTCTTAGCTATCTCTACAGTTTTATCTTTAGAACCACCATCTACTACTATAATCTCATAATCCCAACCTTTTTGTTTAAAATATCCTAGATTTATAGAATCAATGGTTTTACCTATTCCTTTCTCCTCGTTGATAGTCGGTAGAATAATACTAATCTTTACCATAGAGATACAACCGTTATAAAAATATGGTTTAAAAAATTTGAGAAAAAATTGGAAAAAAGAGGAAGAAGAATGTTTTTTGTTTCTTCTACCGTCTACGTCTTATTAGTATAAATGCTACACCGAGCGCTGCAAGGAATGCTATCATCTCGAATCCTGGTATACCTTTACCTGGTTTAATGGTAAGTGTTAGTGTTCCATCATTGTAATTCTCGAATGTAGCTGTTATAGTATAGGTTGTATCTTCTTTTACATCTGGCGCAGTGAGTGTTACCTTTCCTTCACCATCAGAGGTGTATTGTTCTGTTTTACCATCATATGATACTGTAATATCTGCACCTGCAAGTGGAGCGCCCTTTGCTATTATTGTAACAGTGAATGTTTCACCGGCAGATGGCATCTTACTTGGACCAAGTATAGTGATATCATATACTTTGATGACTGTAATTGACTTCTCTGCACTTACATATCCTGTCTTCTCTGCTGTAATGGTATATGTTGCAGATTCTACTCCTGGATCTGGCACGGTAAATGTTGCCTGTCCATTTGCATCCGTCTGTTCTGTTACTCCAGCGAATTCTACGGTTGCTCCACTAACTGGTGAACCGCCAGAGGTTACTGTTACAGTAAGTGTTTGTCCTTCATAGATTGGTGTCTGAGAGACGGATATATCAAGTGCCTTTAGAGATGTTACCGTTACGATAGTATCTGTAACCACTGCATTTGTCCAGTTAAGCTGCCCATTTTCATAATGTATATTCCTAGCGATTGTTACATTGAGTTTACCACTTGCAAGCGGTTGTATACTCATCGTCACTTGTCCATTCGCATCGGTTTGCACTGGATCAGGTTGAGCTGTTAATATACCTGGAACAGATGATACGAAGGTTAAGTTAATTCCTTGTATCGGGTTACCATTATAATCTTTTGTAGTAATAGTAACCATATTAGATTGACCTATATAGATGGTATCTGGATCTACCGTAAATGTTGGATAGTTGATATAGAATGTACCAAGTGTGGTATTCTCTCCATCAGATGTATTGTGATTTTGTAGGGAAGCATTTATCCATGTTTTAGTATCACCAACCTTGCGGATATCGAATTCACCGGCACCATCTTCATCAAGTGAAACTTTAACATAATCGGGATCTCCAGATTTGAACATGAAACCTACCTTCGAACCACTGTCATCGGTGTTGTTTTCAACCCAGAGCCAGATGTCTTCATTGGCAATTGGATTACCATTTGCATCAACTACTGTAACCGCTACAGTTAGATTCTCTTGATCAATACCTGCCGTAGCACCACCTGGAGAGTATGTAACTGTTGCATAGTCAACATCTAAGGTAGTATTTCCATCATGTTCTTGAGCACCAGAGTCATTCACAACCTCGATGAGTAACTGACCAGCATATGGAAGCCATCCGTCTCCACCATTCTTATTAACAGAAGCTTTGAAGGTCCCTGTACCATAATTGTTAAACGTTATAGTATATGGAGTAGTATCCCTGGTATAATCCTTGTAAATTAGATATCCAGTTACCTGTGGAGTATTCTTAGTCACATAGTTACCATTTGAATCTTTAACCTCAACAATGATATCTTGTTGCAAGCCAACTGTCAATGTCTGGTTTCCAGGAGCAGGTGCAGTTACATTGACTGTTAGATCATGGATTGGTTCAACTTCGATGATATCATACATATATTGTGACCCTGCTGATGCCGTTACAACAATCCATCCCACGTTTTCTAGATAATCTGCATCTGGTGTAAATTCATATATTCCATTTAATCCATTACCCTCAGTGTTATCACCAACAGTTTCATTGAGACATTTACAGCTGGACCAATCTTTATTATAGTAGGTAAGTCTAACATCCGCATATTGACCACCATTTACAGTTACAGTTATCTTCTCTGTTGAACCAGCAGATACCTTTTTATCACCACCAACAGAGGTAGTTACAGAACCGGTTAAACCTGTTATCGTAAAATCTTTTGAAACCGTGAGGTTATCACTTGAATTAGTTGCAGTTATGGTTATAGTTCCAGCAGTTTTCGGCGATATCCTAGCCCAGTATCTACCGGTTCCAGTTTGACCTGCACCAGATGTTGCATCTGGATCATCTTCTTTTATTGTTTTGTCAACACCACAACCACTTATCCTAATCGTCGCATTCTTATAGGTACCTGCACTACTACCATATACAATGATTGATACATTGAAGGTATGATTTATCCTTCCACCTTCATCACAACTACTACAAGCAGGACTACTATCGTCTATATCAACACTTGTAGGCATACTTGTAACTTCAATATTCATATCACCAGCAGCTACAACAGTAAAGGTTGTTGTACCAGTTATATTTGATAGCAAACCAGTTCTATCATCATAATATGAATCATAATAGTTATTCACAGTTGAAGACTTAGCTACCATAGATAGATTTTCTGGATAGCTGGCCCATACTGTTACTGTTCCAGTTTCATTGAACGTCCAAGTGAATTCATAATATGCCTTCTTATCTGTATATTTTGTTACAGTTGCATTCATTAGAACAATATCATCTTCATCAAAGGTTTCACCGCTACTTGCATTATAATTATCCACACCAGTTATGTGTATCTTCATATTCCTATAGATGGTATTTGAATTCATCCAAGAGGAGTTGTATATGGATACATTAATTGTCTGTGGAAATCCAGTTGTAATCTCATCTGTCGTCTCAAGTTGTACCTTGGCTTCATTCTTCGTTGCAACTTCAAAGGATGCATATGGAATAAAACCAGGAACCTTTGGCTGTTCATCAGAAACATTTACTCTTGGGAAATCTGAATCTATATATGTTCCAACATACCAAGTTCCAGCACATCCTCTAGTATTACCAGTACCAGTATCTACACTCATAGAAAATGCACCATTTGAATAGGTATCCACCCAATATACTGGGACATAGTTTCCATTCACATCAGGTGCATAGACAGAGACATTGTAACCGGATATCGCATTTCCACGACCATCTCTAACATATCCACTAATAGATAAAGTATCACCCCATACCGCACCATCTGGTACAGTAGCACTTACATTTAGTAGTATCGGCAAACGGAAACTTGAATTTAGATCGTTCCCTCCAGTAACATTGAATATAAGATAAGTCTCCATATCATCTGGAGTAGTAGAGGTGTCTTTATAGTCTGTATCACTTGCCGCAAGAGTCCACTGCCATTTCTGAGCACTACCTAGATGATAATGGTTATAAAGTTGGTTCCATCCAGAGTCATATACATCGATATAAAAATCTTCATCTTGCTCTGGATCATCCCATCCAGTATTGTAACCAGTCCAATTACGCACGTATACCTCAAACCATGTTGAATTATATCCCTTATTGTAGAGCAAGTGATCAAGTGTTTCTCCATTATATTTAAAGTATACATTATAAAGATTTGAGATTGTTATAGTCTCATTTACACCTGATATAGGATTACCACTGCTAGCGTTTATTATTGAAACATTCCATTTGCCGGGACCTAAACCTGTAACATTTGCTGAGATTGGATTCTGACCAACGTCATTCCATCCCGGGGCTCTAAATGTGAATTCGATATCTCCATAATCATCCGCAGATTTAGAAGAACAAAGTCTATTCCAAGCAGATCCATTCCAAACGGCGACATAGTAATTTGTATCAGGATCCAATGAACCATCTGTAACTTTCAGCGTTATTTCATCTCCACAGGTAAGTGGAATATCACCAGCACCATCATTTGATAATATAACGCTTGTAGCTTTTGCAATATTGCCCGAGGGCAAGAATACAAGCATAGATGCCAATAGAACCAATGTTATGAAGAATGGCATCAACCTGCTTTTAATATTTTTTCCCATTTCCTTCTTCCTCCTATTTGATTTTTATAGCCTATCTCGTTTCTTAGAGGTCCAGGCACCACACGGTTTGAGACCCACACCGTGGATCTCTATAAAGCCCACCATATCACCAACTAAGTTGCGATATAGCTGAGCTTCACATCCGTGTCCTCACCGGACCTTCATCTTCCATCGTAAATAGCCAACTTATTTATATAGGTTGCGTTTTTCTGTATCCTGTCAAC
>QMTB01000012.1 GCA_003649845.1 Thermoplasmata archaeon
AAAGCAAAGATAGGTTTCATAATACTTTTAACCCTGGAGATTATCGATGTATCTCTTTCCCTTCTCAAGGTGTTTAACTACATATATGATATCATCGGCATCTCTTCCAAGTAGATTCTTCAATTCATCCTCACTGATATTACCTTTTGCATATTCTAAAGCTATAGCCTCTGATAATTTTAATGTATCATCTTTAACAGCGAGAGCGATCTTCATCCTAAGCCACTCTGTTCTAGAGAGATGCAATACCCTGGTTAAAGCATCGATTTCCTTCAATAACTTCTCATCCAGTCTTATATTAACTTGAACACCCATAATATATCACTTGATATCATATGGGTATCAACTGATATATAATATTTGCTTTTGTATTACTCTTTAACACTCCACCTAAATAATAATCTCAGAAAATATCATTCTACATCAACTATTAGAATAAAAGTATTGGTAATCCTAGTTTTATAAACAGCTCGTCATATTAACCTTTGAGAGTTCCTCTATTCCTCCTCCATTATAATTATGATATCATTCTGATAGAAAACTATCTGAGTCTCGAGGAATTATCTTCCTCAAAAAACTTGATATTTTTCCATTATCTAATTATAAGATCGGCTCTTACCTCTACCATTTATTTCCTAGTTGAGGTTAGAGATTCTACTATATACTCTAGATATTTCTTGAAGAGGTTTTTCCCTCCTTAGATGCAGGAACTCAGATGGATTAAATCATTATTTAGATAAAACCTCTATCATTGAGAGTATCTCTTTATCTTTGAATCCTCTCTGTTGCATAGCTCCAGAGGGACAAGCAGCGGTACAAGCACCACATCCCATACATAAAGCTTCATTAACCTTAGCACGTTTTTTATCATCTTCAGTTATAAGTTCTATAGCTTGATAGGGACAGACAGATATACATATGCCGCATCCTGAACATAGTTCTTCATCAACCACTGCTATATATGTTTCTGCTTCTAACTCCTTCTTTGATAGTATTGTAAGTGCTCTAGATGCTGCTCCACTTGCATGCGCCACTGTATCTTGTATATCTTTAGCTCCTTGGCAGAATCCAGCGAGGAATATTCCACCTGTTGCTGTATCCATAGGTTTAAGCTTTGGATGACCTTCTAGGTAGAATCCGTCGCTACTTGTAGAAATCTTAAGTTTACGTGCAAGTTCAACTGCATCCTCTCTAGCTGTAACAGCTGGTACAAGCACTACCATATCTGTTTTAATCTCAAATAATTTATTTGTAATTGTATCGAATACATTGATTATAATACCCTCCTTCGTTGGTCTAACCTCAGATGGTCTACCACGGAATAAATTTATATTTAGATTCCTAGCTGTCCTATAAAACTCTTCATAACCTTTACCATAACTCCTTATATCTATATAACATAGGTTGATCTCTGCATCTGGTAGTTTCTCTCTAATTAGATATAGATGTTTTAACGCTGTCATACAACCTATTCTACAACACCAACTGCAAACAGTTTCATCCCTTGAGCCTACACATAGTATATAGGTGATACTCTTGGGTTTCTCCTTAGTATCAAGTAGTTGTATCTCTCCTTTTGTTGGGCCAGCTGAGTTTATAAGTCTCTCCATTTCAAGGGTTGTAATAACATTTGGAGAATGGGTATAACCATACTCTGGTATTATAGATGGGTCTAATAGATTGAAACCTGTTGCAACTACTATAGCACCTACATCTACTGTTATAACCTCATCTTTTTGATTGAAATCTATGGCATCTGCCTCACAAGCTTCTACGCATAAAGGATACTTACCGCATCTACCTGTAGTAAGCATGAGACAATGATTTGGATCAATAGTATATATCAATGGTACTGCCTGTGGAAACGGTAGATATATAGCGCTACGTTTGTTTAAACCCATATTAAATTCATCTATAATTCTACCTTTAAGTCTACAATTCTCTGCGCAATCTCCACAGCCAGTGCATTTATCTGCATCTACAAATCTAGCTTTTTTTCTAATTTTAACTGTAAAATTACCTATACTACCTTTTATATCTTCAACTTCAGAATAAGCTAGAAGTTCTATATTTGGATGATCAGCTACCTCTGTCATCCTAGGTGTAAGTATACAACTTGAGCAATCTAAGGTAGGGAATGTTTTATCCAGCTGAGCCATTCTACCTCCAAGAGTAGGTGTTCTCTCAACTAGATACACTTTATGTCCATTCTCCGCTATCTCAAGAGCAGCTTGTATACCAGCTATACCACCACCTATAACAAGTGCATTAGGTGTTACTTCTATAGAAGATGTTATAAGAGGTTCTAACAACCTAGCTTTTGCTACTGCTGCTTCGACTAGTTTTTTAGCCTTTTCAGTGGCAACTTTTTTATCATCATGCACCCAAGAACATTGTTCTCTAATATTTGCAATCTCAACAGTATAAGGATTTAAACCACCATCAGAAGCTACTTTTTGGAAGGTATGTTCATGCATTCTAGGAGAACAACATGCTACTACTACACTTGTAAGTTTATCTTTCTTAATAGATTCCTTTATAAGATTAGCTCCTACATCAGAACACATATACTTATAGTCTTTACTAACCGCTACGCCATCTAAGGTTTTAGCATACTCTTTAACCTTCTCTACATCAACAGTTGCAGATATATTTATACCACAATGACATACAAAAACTCCTATCCTAGGTTTCTTCATCATCTCCCCTCCACTAGAGTATTAACTGGGCTTAGATTAAGATTAAAACCTAGTTTCCCCCATGGTATATCAAATGCTAAACCCATAAGTTGAGTGAGGTATACAACTGGTAGATTTAGAGAATATGCAACTGTTTCACCTGATTTCTTCTGTTTACTATCAAACTGTCTATGACACCAAGGGCATATATCTACTAGTAGATCAAAACCTTGTTCTTGAATACTCCTTAGTTTCTCACCGGTTTTTGTGAGAGCAGTTTCCGGTAGATTCATATTTAATAAACCACCACAGCAATCTAGTTTCTCTGGATACCAAGGAGCTTCTACTCCTAAAACCTCTAATATATCCTCTATCTTCCTAGGTTCCTCAGAATCATCAGATCTACCGATCTCAGAAGGTCTAATAGCATGGCAACCATAGTGTACAGCTGCTTTTAAATCTAAAGGTTTCTTAACATGTTTTTTTATATAATCTAAACCCACTATATCATATAACAGTTCTAGTAGATCTATAACCTTACTAATACCATTATATGTTAAACCTTCTTCTGCTAGAAAACCATTTACCTTCTCCTTGATTTTATCATCATTATCAAGTATATTCTTACATTCTCTGAAAGCTAGATTACATATAGGGCATGGTGTAAATATATCAAGGTTTCTACTCTCAGCTAAAGCTATATTTCTAGCTGATAAAACCAGTGTAATCATTCTATTAACACTTTTAAGTGGTTCACCGCAACAAGAGAAACCTTCTACATCTACAAGTTTTATATCTAAAACCGGTAGTATCTCCCTAAGAGAAATCTCATAGGAGTATTGCTCGGTTTGCATTATACAACCAGGGTAGAATACTAATGTTTTTTTAGTCAAAATATCTAACCTCCTACTATATTTTTTCAACAGCCATCTTAGAGATTAAAGCTTGGAATTTAACTGGATCAACAGGTTTTGTAATCTCTGGTAGACCTACATCTCTCCTGCTTTTAGTTTCCCCAGTTCTAGTTGAAATTGTTTTAACATCCTGTATTAAACCTTTTGATAAAACCGATTGTAATGCTGCAGTATAGTTACCAGGTATCTGTTTACCAAGAGCTACTGCATAGTTTTTAAGTAAGAAAAGTATTTCAACTGGTGCAATCTTCTGCGGGCAACGTTCCCAGCATTTAAAACAACTCATACAAGTCCATATTATATCAGAGTTTACCATTTCATCAATTAAACCTCTTTTAAGTAGAGCTATAATCCTATGTGGTTCTAACTCTAGTAATCTATGTGCCTCACAACCAGAAGTGCATTTAGCACATTGGTAACAATACTCTGGTATCTCATCTTGTAACCTCTCTAGTTGACCTATAATCTCTCTCTTCACATCTACTTGAGGTTCTCCCATAGATGTTAAATCCAGTATGCCCATAGAAACCTCCTCTCATAGAGTTTAACCATCGTTAACCTGTATTATATGGAGTATATTTAAACTTTGGTTACAAATCTATAATATCCTTCGATAAACACCTTGAAGACCAAAAGTTTTTGAATAAAGTTTAATAACCCTACCTATGTATCATGGTTGAATTACAATGGTTAAACCATGGAATTTAGAACAAATATATGATATAGATTTTCTGAAACAAGAAGTTGGTAAACGTTTCCCATTTTATGATATAAAGGTTTCTCCATCTTCTGTAGCTTTTTATTGTAATATCGATAAAGATAGGGTAGAAGAGTTGTTTGATTCCCTACGTAGGGTATTATTAGAGAAAAACTATGTCCCTACGCTTAGATATGAAGGTGGAGAATATATATTATATATAATGAAGAGACCTGTGAAAGAGGAGAAACCTACATGGTTAAATATAGCGTTACTTGCAGCTACTTTTATTACAACATTGTTAACTGGTTCACTTCTAGATATGGGTTATAGTGATCTACAATCTGTACCAGATATCTATCAAGTTTTTACCTTTAAACATCTTCTAAATGGAGCAGTGTTTTTCTCTCTACCTCTAATGACTATTCTATTTGTACATGAAATGGGACATTATTTTATATCAAAGAAACATGGTATCAGAACCTCTCTACCATTTTTTATACCTGTTCCACCTATTCTACCAGGTTTTAATATCGGAACCTTCGGTGCATTGATATCAAGTAGAGATCCTATGCCTGATAGAAAAGCTTTATTCGACGTTGGATTCTCTGGTCCATTAGCAGGTTTCATAGTTGCACTACCTATAACAATTTATGGTTTAGCTACCTCCTCGGTTATCTCACCTCATGAGATAGCTAACGAAGGAGGAGTATATCTTGGCTATTCTCCACTATTCTTTATTCTCGCTGTAATGATACATGGATCTGGAGGAATTGCTATAGATTTAAACCCTGTTGCCTTTGCTGGTTGGATTGGTTTACTGATAACATCTATAAATCTTCTACCAGCTGGACAACTAGATGGTGGACATATATTTAGAGCTATTCTAGGAGAAAAACAGAGGTACGCTGGCTGGATCGCTGTAACAATTATGATATTCACAGGTTGGATGTTTTTTGCTCTAATAATAATGTTTCTAATAGGTATGAGACATCCACCGCCTTTAAATGATACAACAAAGATTGATTTCAAGAGGAAACTGTTGTTTATACTAGCTATATTGATACTAGTTTTATGTTTCGTTCCATTTCCAATATACCCTGCTGGATAAAATCATTTAATCTTAGGTTTCAATAATTCCCAGCTTTAACAGCATGATACCTCTCTAATCTTCTATTAGGTATATATATTGCTTCTGTTGGACAAAAAGATATACATCTCATGCAGAATGTACATTTATCATCAAATACTGGATATGATAGCATAGAGATATTCTCCATTGGACATAGTTTTACGCATAATCCACATTTTATACATTTCTCTTCATCTATAGTAAACCTGTATAGTTGTCTAAATAACCTCCAAGGTTTCTCACTCTGCGAGATTATAGATAGAAGAATTGATAATGGATTAGAATACCATCTTGTTTTCTCTTCCAGTAGATCTACAGCGTATCTTCTAGCTTTTCTTAAACCCCTCTCTGTTTTTCTATTATTTTTCTCTATGTTTAGTTTTTTAGGTAGAAGATTAGAAGGCATAGTAATCTCTTTTATACCTATAGGTTTATAGCCTTTTTTAGAAATAATTCTTTTAATATTTCCTTTTATTCCACCTGAGAAACTAGCTAATGTATCAACTATAAATAGAGGAGTGTTTTTATCTGTTTCAGGTAGAGATTTTATAAACCTCCAAATAAAGGGGAAGGTTCCCTGTACAGCTACAGGGAAAGCTATACCAATTGTATAATCTAGATTAATATCAGATGGATTTGTTTTCTCTAATCTATAGAGATTTACCTTCAAACCCTTCTCTATGAAAACCTTTGACATCTCTCTTACAACGAGCAGCGTGTTACCTGTTCCTGAGAAGAAATAGAAATCTATAACATCTATCCTCATTAAACCTCATTGGAAGATAAATATTTCCGTAATATTTATACCCATCTACTTATTTCATCTACTCTCAGGGTTAAGAAACTATGAAAACGTATCTAAAAATCTTGTTTAACAGCGAAGGTTATTCCCCATCAGAAATCAAAGATCTATTGATGAACATGGGTTTTAAAGCAACAAAGGGAAACTATGATTTCGTTTACGAGTGGAATGAAGAAAGCGTTGATATAGAAGAACTTATATGGTTTGCAGATAAGGTTCATTCTGTTTTAAAAAACAGTAAATGTTTATTTGATATCGAAACCGTCTAATTTTTTAAGTTTATGAAGAGTGTTATTTAATACACCCATAAGTGTATGATACTCCCATTTTGATAGCATAGCTCTGCTAAGGATTCTTTTAAACATTATATAGGTTTTATCTTTCTTATGCTCAGGATACTCTATTATATCTAAAAGTTCTCTAAAAAATTGGTATAGATGTTCCTTCTCTATTTTATCTATATGTCTAGGTTTCCTAGGAGTGAAACCTTCTATATATAATGTATATAATACTATAGCTACTGCATGTGAGAGATTCATAGAAGGATAAACATTACTCGTAGGTATCTTCAATAGTAGATCACATTTCTTTATCTCATCATTATATAAACCGTAGTCTTCCCTACCGAAAACTAAACCTATGTTACCTTCTATCTCATATATCTTCTTTGAAAACTCTGGTAGATACATAGGATTTCTAAGATATTTTTTCTCAGAAGTAGTTTCAATAGATGATGTAGCGATAAGGAAATCTACATCCTTTATTGCATCTTCAAATGACTGGAAGATCTTAGCATTCTCAAGTATATCAACAGCATGCATAGCTCTCCTATATCCTTCATCGTTGAGATCACAAGGATTAACTAGATAAAGATTATGGAAATCAAAATTCTTCATAACTCTAGCTACTGAACCAATGTTTCCACTATATTTAGGTTCAACTAGTATGATAGTAAACACAAATTACAACCCTTTTTTATTTAATTCTAAACTCCGCTTCCTTCTCTTTAAGCATAACCTTATATTTAGATGGAAGATGTTTAACGGCATTATGTAACTCCGCCTTCTTTTTGATAAACTCTGATCTCTTATTAGTTTCAAGTTCCTTTAGAATAAAATTTTTGTTTTTAATATAACTATATAGATACCATACACCTGTTATTAGAATAAAGAAACCTATTATCAATAGATATAAACTCCATGGAATGAAATCCCTTGGTATATGTAGAACACCTTCTGCTATATCTGGTAGTATCACACCTAGTAAGCCTGGTATAAACACTATTAATCCCACTATAGTAGTAACTATACTCAGTGGAAATATATATTCCCTAAAGACTGCGGATATATTTATATTCATATCTTTTCTTCACCTTCCTTTTAATATGTTTTTGCATATCTCAGCCATGTAGTAGCAGGTTTGCCACATATTGGACAAACCATGTTTTCAACAGAGGGTTTCTCCTCTACTGGTTCACCTAAAGTGCTTTTATCTAGTATCTCTTCTATCTCTAAAGCACAGTTATCTACTCCACACCATGGTAGCATGATTATACCTGATTTATTTTTCGCTTCTTCAATAGTTGAAACCTTATTTATGTTATATTGAAGTAGATTTAAAGCATTATCATATAGGCGTTTAGATAAACCTTGGAATTCCTCTTCGATTTTCATAGGAATACTATCTATCTTAACAGGCTTCTTCTCACCTGTATCCCTTGGAACCAATATAACCTGGTTTTCCTCTATATCTCTAGGACCTATCTCTATCCTCAATGGCACTCCTTTAAGCTCCCAGTCATAGTATTTTGATCCAGGTGTAATATCTCTATCATCAAGATGCACCCTTATCTCTCTCTGTTTAAGATCTTCAAACACCTTTTTAGAGAATTCTAAAACCTGTTCTTCTTTTCCTTTAAATATTATTGGAACTATTACAACTTGTATAGGTGCAACTGATGGTGGAATAATAAGACCTCTATTATCACCATGTATACCTATTATGGCTCCTAGTATTCGTTCGCTCATACCATAAGTTGTTTGATGACAATATCTATGAGTTCCATCTTCCGCTTCATATTTTATCTCATAGGGTTTAGAAAAATTATCTCTATATTGATGGATAGATCCAAGTTGCAGGGTTTTAAGAGAGGGCATTAAAACATCGATACTTATCGTATAGAATGCACCTGCGAATTTATCCCACTCTGGACGTTTATGAAATAGAAACGGTAGAGATAACTCATAGAAGAATCTAGATGCCATCTCCTTATCCTCCTTAATTTGTCTCTCTGCATCTTCAAAATCGCTATGGCAAGTATGTGCTTCAAAGAAATGTATCTCTCTAACTCTTATAAAAGCCCTAGTTTGTTTTGTTTCATATCTAAATGTATTTACAATTTGAAAAACCTTTAAAGGTAGATCAGCGTGGGATCTAATCCATAATGAGAATATAGGATACATAGCTGTTTCAGATGTAGGTCTAAGTAGCCATCTCTCTTCAAGTTCTGTATGACCTGCATGGGTAATCCAATAAACCTCGCCGCCGAAACCCTCTATATGTTCAGCTTCTTTATTAAAAAGAGATTCAGGTATCAACAATGGAAAATAAACCTCTTGATGCCTTGTAAACTCCATTTCTCTTCTTATTAAAGC
This sequence comes from Thermoplasmata archaeon, assembly GCA_003649845.1. Taxonomy (GTDB): domain Archaea; phylum Thermoplasmatota; class E2; order DHVEG-1; family DHVEG-1; genus B44-G15. Next base: position 8,878 of record QMTB01000012.1, read on the forward strand.
ATCAACATAGCTCATTAGCTTCCAGCCATAGGGTCTCCAAACATTCATACCTTTTATAGGATAACGTTTATCACATAGATCTGCAAGTTCTACAATCTCATTATACCATTCGTTGAAATCCTCATCTTTCTTATACCTAGTCTCTGGCATCCAAGCTCAACCTGCACAGGGAAGAGAAAACATACTCTTAAATTTTTTCAAAAAATATTTTTATACTCCACGTCCCTCTTTCGCTTTCATTCTAAGTTCTCTAGATCTACATCGTCTGCAGCGTGTAGCTCTAATAGCATTTAATGCACCGCATTTCATACAGACTTTCTTATGGAGTAATCGCATCTCTGCTTCTGGAAATCGAGCCATTATTATTTCACCCTTATAACGCCGTATCTATATCCAGTATTTAAACTATACCTTGAAGTTACATGAAAATATAGAAATATTCTTAACCCAGCATCTACTTTCCAGTGAAAGGTGCATGTGATGAAGGGGAGGACTAAATGCCCTCGTTGCGCTACAGAGTTTATCGTAGAAGCAGAAGAAGGAAGAGATTCTATTGAAACAATCTGCCCTAAATGCGGTCATAAGTTTACTATTAAAATACCCGATGAAGATTTCACCTGGGAGGAACATGGAGAACCTAGGAAAACCATTCTACCTTCTACAAGACCTATGACCGATAGACCTATTATTGTCTCCTTCATATTGATAATTGTTACCATTATATGTTTAATTGGAGCCGTATTACCAGCATTTTTTATTGAAACTCCTATAGCACCTTTATCTGCAGCAGGTGTAAAAGGTTCTATATTAATCTATGTAGTAGATGAATCAGGGATACCACAGTCAAACATCACTGTTTCAATATCCAATTATATAAATAAGACCAATGGTAAAGGAGAATCTATAATAAGAGATGTACCATTAGGCCTTCAAACAGTAGAAGTTGAAGGATATAATAAAACTATTCGAAGAGAATTGTTTATACCTCCCTTCATCCAAACATCTTGTAATATATCTTTATCTGATCCAACATATACCAGTGAGAATCTAGTATGGTGCCAAACTATACTCATTATACTAGGTGTAATACCATTATTTGGTGCATATGCAGCTATGAAGCGGAGGTATCTAGATTTAGTAATATTCAGTGGAATTATAGCTATACTCTCCATAGGTTTCTTCATGATAAATATAGCTTTAGGGATAATAGCAATTATAATCCTACTACTATCAAAAGAAGAGTTTGAAGATGGAAAAAAGGGTAAACGTTTCTAAGATGATCTCACTGTTATTCATACTACTGCTATTATGGGTTATACTACAATTCTTAGCACCATATATGTTTCCACCTAACACTATTCAAAATCTATCTGGTCTACCTGGAGTAGAGGATAACGCTGTTTTGATTAGAAATATGTCATATCCATGGAATATAGTATATAGTATAGGAGATAGACTTTGTCATCAAAGATCAGATAGATCATTCTTTCTAAATGAAAATCAAATGCCCTTCTGTGCAAGATGCACAGGTATATGGCTGGGTCTAGCTATTGGATTGGGAGTAAGTATGAGGTATATGTTTGGATTATCTGAGAGATTAATTTTATTTATAGTTATAGGTATACTACCTTTAGCTATCGATGGATTATTTCAATTATTTGGTTTATGGGAGAGTAATAATATTCTTAGAGTAACAACAGGTGTACTAGCAGGTTTCACAACAGGTATAGCAATAGCTGTAATAGTAGATGAGATTAGAGAAACCCAGTTTTTTCAAAAGTTTTTTAAGTAAAAAACTAGTTTTTTCAAGGGAAATAATGAGGAGAGATGGAAAATGGCAGATTTTGGAAGAGGTATAAAAGCAGGTGTAGTAGCGGGGATTATCTATGGTATCATCATAGGTATACTTGAGATAATATTGATGGCTGGAATGTGGAATACTATAGCAGCAGGATACAGTGGTTTAACACCTGGTATAGAATTATCTCTAGCTATACTAGCTCCAAGCGCATTTATCGGAGCCATAGTAGGAGGTATAATAGGCGGTATAATCTTTGGTTTAATATATGCAGCTATATATAACTCTCTACCTGGCTCTAGCAGCGTAGCAAAAGGTATAGTTCTTGCTATAATATTCTGGTTGATATTCTCTATTGGAATTGGATTTACAACCGTTGCGATTTTTGGAATGACATACTATATACTCAATAGTGTTATAATAGGATTTATCGGTTCACTTATCTGGGGATTCCTATTAGGTAGATTCTGGGATAAATATGGTAGTAAACAACCAGCAGCGCAACCAATAGCAGAACAATCTACTGAGGAGAAAATAGAATAAAAGATATCCTCTCTCTTTTCTTTTAATCTTCCAAAATTTTATTTTCTTATTTGAACTCTTCTTTTGAAAGTGCAATAAGAATTAAACCTATAAGCGATAGTATACTTGATATAAATATTGGACCTATTATGAATAAACCTAGAACTCCACCTAATATAGCTACAGCCCATTTTCTACGTGTAACAGAAAATATTCCACCTATAATTGGGAATATAGCTAGTATAATAGCAATTGTAGCACAAATATTTATGATAGATTCTATTTGTTGCATAGAAAGGTTAACACCTTGTTGTTGGAACATAGTTGGATCTATTATCGTCGAGAAGTCAACTAGAGAAACAGAGAGCCACGTAAGTATGCTGAGAATACCGGCTATAATCAAAAATATACCTGCTATAAGGGGTTTACTAGAGGTTTTACTCTCCATAGGAGTTTTACTCTCTATTAGAATTTCCTCATTAGATTTTTCTTCCATCTCATCCATTTTTATATTAGGAAATAAAACTTGATTAAAAATAGTTTATGGTTTTTTTATCGTTGTTTCCTTTTCACTCTCCTTCTACTTTTAACTTGAAGGAGTACCTTCTTGAGGAATTTTTTGGATGCATACCAGTATATAATTAAACCATAGAATATGAGAACCACTTGTAGGTATTCTAGATTTAGTATTGTAGTTAGGAAAAACCAGATGGTTATAGGTAGATGAAATAGTATAACTATAGAGAAGTATCTAGGTAGACGACTCTGATAGATTCCATAGCCAAGGAGTATACCTGTTGCACCATGAAATAGTATTATACCTATAGAACCTATAAAGAGAAATAATAAAGTTAAATCCAATTTTACATTTATAAGTAGAAGCGAGAAGGGCATAAACATTGAACCAAAACCTAGACCGATAGCTAAACCATATAATGTTGTCTCCTGTTTCTCTTGAAGAGAACTTATATTTAAAACAATTGTCTTTAAAATCTGTTCGAGAAGTGGAAATAAAAGTATAACTATTAAACCTGCTGATACTGTTAGATATTCTATTATAGATGCTATGAAACCTATTATTAAACCTATAACTAATAGTATGAAAACAGTTTTCTCTTTGTAGTATCCTTCCCATCCTTTTAAACCTATATATAATACTATGAGAGCTGGGATTAAACCTAGGAATATACCTGCAGGTGGAAGCATATAGGAAGATTGGAAGGAAAATGTAGATATAAATGTATGGTGAGAGAAATTTTAAGGAATAGAAAACATATCTCAGGTATATGAATGCTCCTCAATATATAGATAAAGTCATGGAGAAGGTTAAAAATATATTTGAAAATTCTATAGATCAATCTGTTGCTCATAGATGGAAACATGCATATAGAGTTATGAGGAGGGCAACTATTCTAGCGGAGCAATTAGATGAAGAAGTTGATTTAGAGATACTGCAGATTTCTGCTTTATTACATGATATCGATCAACCTTTCAATAGAAAAGAGGAACACGTCAAGAGGAGTATTATAAAAGCAGAGGAGATACTAGAAGAGATTGGTTATCCAAAAGATAGAATATTAAAGGTATTAGATATAATAAAACAACATTCATCTGAAGGTAAAATCGATATCTCTACAAGAGAGGCTAAGATACTATTTGATGCTGATAAACTAGATGGAGTAGGAGCTATTGGAATTGCAAGGGTTTTCTCACTATGTGGTCAAAATGGACTTACGCCGGATGAAGCAATAGAATGGTATAGGAAGAAGATAGAGAAAGCTTCGCCTTTCCTGCAAACCTCTATAGGTAGAAGAATCGCTGAAGAAAAACTTAGATATGTCAGAGAATTCTTTGAAAAATATTATGATGAAGATAAAAATATTATTTAGATGTAGTGTAATGGAAATGTATAACTGTTTTGAAGAGATTCCTTGGAATTAAGATACCTATTTATATATTGTCCACAGTTGCTACCTATATAATTCTCCATGATCTCACCTATACTTAGTATAACCTCATATCCCACCTCTCTAAGATGATTAACTATATCATATTCTCTTTCATCTGATGAAATATGAGAGGTTATATTATTTTTATATGCTGAATATGTAGGGTTAACAGGTGTAATCTTTATCAAGAATATATCTGGATTAAAGTATTCTAATAGTATCTCTGGTTCCACTGGCATATCTTCAGCGAGAGCGAAATTTAATGTTATCTTCCTTCCATCTTCATCAAAAAACTGTTTACCATATTCTGCTATTTCTTTGAAACTCCATTTTCTAATAGGTATCAACCAGTTTCTTTTCTCTACATCTGTTGTATGAATAGAGAATTGTAGTTGAAATCTAGTTGGATATAGATTTTTTTTAACTTTAAGTAGTTTTTCAAAAAAATTTTTACAACCAATAGGAGCAACTGTAGATAGAGATGGTAGTAAACCAGGTGCATCATATAACTCTGGTAACTCTTCTAAAATATCTATAACAGCAGGGTTAAAAGATGGTTCACCCATTCTCGCAAATTGTATCTTAAATTTTTTAACAGGCACACTATTATCAGGAAATCTATTATTTATCAGATAGTTTATCTGCCAGAGTATCTCGTTTTTATCTAAAACTCCTTTATACCATCCTCCTGCATCACAGAATTTACATCCTATAGGGCAACCATATAGAGTAGATATCATTAAAACCCATTTCTCCTCTCTAGATAGAGGAGGTTGAATAGATTCTACAAACTCGATTAATCTACCGTTATCAGATTTAGCGATATAAACAACTGCTATATCTTCATCTCCTGTTTTTGCAATAACTCTCATATCATGCCCTCTTCTTTTAGATGTATTATCTCCATCGCTGCTCTCATACCATCTCCTATACTGATAGCTGTTTGACGTTTTCTTCCATTTACTACATCACCAATTAGATATAATCTATTTTCCTCCACTAGTTTCTCTATATTTTCCTTTATCTCAGGTGATAGTAATGGTAGACAAGGTTTTCTACCTATAGCTATTATCAGATAATCTAACTTGAATTCTATATTAGAAGATGTAATTACTATACTCTCTTCAACTTTACGTATTTTATCTACAATAACATTAGGATGATATCTAATAGAAGGATTCTCTAGACATCTCTTCCATAGAACAGGTATACACCTAGGTTTCTCTTTTCTATTAAAAATCTCTATCTTATTCCCCTTTGAAAGACTGAGTGCATAATCAAAAGCTGCATCTCCACCACCTATAATTCCAATTGTTCTATCAGAGATTTCTTGGAGATTTATAATATCATAGAAAACCTTTTTACCAAGTAGATCTCTAGGTAGAATCCCCCTTGGTAATTCTTTTGGAGTTGTACCAGTTGCAATAACTACTATCTTAGATGAAACCTCTCTATCTTCTATAAAAACGGAGAATAAATTTCCATGATAATCAAGGTATTTTACTTCTCTAAACTCTATAGGTACATCTAATTTTTTTAGATGCTGAGAGAATAATTCTACTAGTTCACCTCCAGGTATACCATCGGGGAATCCAGGGTAGTTCTCTATTAGATAAGCATTTCTTAGTAGACCACCTATCTCTCCTTTTTCAAAAAGTAGAATATCTATTCCATATCTAATGAGTTGTATAGCTGCTGTTACTCCTGCTGGTCCACCACCTATTATGATAACATCATGTTTCTCCATTAGTATAACCTTCCAGTATCTCCTCTAGATCCTTAGTTAACGTAGGTATAGCAAAACCATGAGATAGGTTTAATATAGAGGATAGATGAAAATCCTTTGAATACGTAGCAGTACCATCAATCGGTAGGAAAACTGTGAAACCTCGTATAAAAGCAGATCTAATAGTGGATTCAACACACAGATGGGTCATAACTCCTGTAACCACTATCTGTTCTACTTTTCTTTCCTTTAGATTTTCCTCTAAAGAAGTATTATAGAAAGCATCATATTGATGTTTAACTATCATAGTATAGGAAGAGAAATCAGAGATAATCTCGCTCATAGGATTATCTTCTCTAATCATATCCCTCCACCATGTTTTCATTAACTTTGCATTATCATCAGAGTTTAGATGTCTAGTGGTAAACACAGGTAGATTTCTATCTTCAAATAATTTAGCAAGCATTTTAATTCTAGGCAGAATGATAGGTGCACTAGGTATAAAAGCATGGGATTTAGGGTCAAGGAAATAACGTTGCATATCAAGGATTAGAAGAGCAGATTTAGATGGTTTAAACAACTGTTTCCTAGAAAACGATTTTATTTTATCTAACATCTGTTTAGATTCCATCTCAATTGTTTCCTCAGTGAAATATTGCTCTTTCATATTATAGCACTAAAAAGATTTGTTCTATAAAAAAGTTAGATGACAGATTTTTTATTCTATCATCTCTCTTGGTAGTATACTATATGCTATAGTTGAAGCAGCTATAATCTTAGTTATATCACCTGGGATGAAAGGTAGTAATCCTATTGTTAGTAAACTGACTATAGAGGTACCACCTGTCCATAGATATAGAACTATTAAACCAGGGATGTAGATTAATAGGAAATTTGCAAGAAACATCAACCCTAGTATACCATGGAAACTATGAGACCAAAGGTGTTTATCTATCATGTAACCTAAAAAGAAGGAGGCAAAGATGAAACCAATTAGATAACCACCAGTTGGACCTAGAAGATAGTATAGACCACTACTAATACTGGCAAACCATGGTATACCCATGGCGCCTAATCCAACGTATAATCCTAGACTTACTCCGCCCCATCTACCTAGAAGAACACCTGCTAATAATACTGCAAAGGTTTGACCGGTAATTGGAACTGGAGACAATGGTAGATAGAATCTAAATTGTGCTAGTAAACCTGTTAGTAAAGCAAAACTTATAGCTAGAGAAAACTTGTATATTGTATTTAATTCATGTTGCCATCTATAGAAGTTATACCATATCTCCCTGTATCTATTTATCGTTATATCCATAGTAGATACCCTTCTAGGTTTGTCAACCTTCAAACCAGGAATAGTTGACAATTTATTAATGTTTTGGAGAGGTTTTAGAATATAGGTATGGTAATCATACATAATCTCAGTCATTAGCTACTCCAAGTAAATTATTTGAATTAGCTTGAATACTGCGATGGTCTGGAAGACCCGCAGATGAAAAGCTATATTTTCCGTTTAATATATACCTTATCTTGTCGCACGCTGCAGACCGTATATGGGGGGTCTGCCTATGAGTGGTGCGACAGGAATGTGATATATTTTGAAGAATGTATGTAGCGGTAGCTCTAGAAAGATTTCGGATGATACCCAAAAAATTGGGTGACAATGATATTTGTCATCAAGAATAGGTATAAGTGTTTCGAGAAACAGGCTCTTATTGATACTTGTATCAGTGCTTTTGAGGAGTTAGAAGCTTTGGGTTTTGAGTTTGGTGACTTTGGTTTCGCCTGGGATCATATTCATTTCCAGGTGAATATCCCTAAGAAATATTCTATTCAAGATGCTGAAATTATGTTGAAATCTCGTAGTTCTAGAAGAATGTTTGAAAGACACCTGGGTTTCCGGAAACGTTAATCCTCGTGGTGGTTTTTGGAGTGGATATGAGCATCATCAATCGACTGGTTTAACAAATTTAGAGGAATCTAGTAGGTATCTGCAGGGATCAAAAATATTATCATAATTTTGTTACTGTGGGTGAGCAG
>QMTB01000013.1 GCA_003649845.1 Thermoplasmata archaeon
AAATATTGATAATGAGTTTATAACCATCTATAATCCTACTGATAAGATTATCAATTTATACGGGTGGTATCTAACTACTAATCCAATGGAGAATAAGTTAGAACAGAATAAAATCATATTTCCAATAAATACTTGGATTAGACCATATGCTGGTATAGTGGTAACTGAGAACGCTTCTGCTTTTATATTGGAAACTGGTTTTGAAGCTAATTTTGAGTATAGAGTAGATTCAGATGAAAGTATACCGCAAATGCTTGCATTTAAAGCTTTTAGATTACCAAATACTCATGGTGTAGTTGCTTTAAAAGATGGATATAACCATACTATCGATCTAGTTGTTTATGGTGATGAAAAAGGTTTATATCCAGGTTGGAATGGAGATCCTATTCCAGTTAAAAGTGGGGTTATACTTAAACGTCAAGGTTTTATTGATACTAACACCTCTGATGACTGGGTTCCACCTAGAGAATATAGGATTGGACAGACTAATTATCCTATAATGAAATTACATTGTAAAGGTAGAGTTCAAACATTTGTATCACCTGATTGTAGTTATAATGTAATAGTAAGAAATCTTAGAAATGCCACCGATTCTCTACTGCTAAACATGTATATGCTTACTAATCCTTTTATATGTGATGAATTAGTTTCTCTGTTGAGAAGAAACATCTCTGTTACGCTTCTATTAGATGATTCTCCAGTTGGAGGTATGCCTGATGAAGAAAAATTTCTTTTAAATAGAATTAAAACAAACGGCGGAGATATTAGATTTTTAAAGGGTTATAGATATAATTTTAATCATGCCAAATATCTAGTTATTGATAATGAAACAGTGATTGTTGAAAGCTGTAATTGGGTTCAATCTGGTGTTCCAAAGAATCCTACCTATGGTAACAGGGAGTGGGGTATATTAGTTGAGAATAAAAGTTTAGCAAGTATCTTCCTAAAACTCTTCTATGAGGATTTCAACTCTGATATTTATGATATTATAGAGTATAACATGCCATTGCTTGACTCTGTGGATTTCTATATTTCAAGAGAAGAATATTCTGGTATATATGATCCTTGTTTTAATTCTATGATTTTAAGAGGTGAATTTAATGTTACACCTGTATTCTCACCGGATAATAGTTATAATGCTATATGTAATCTAATAGATTCAGCTGAAGATAGTATCTATATTGAACAACTCTATATCCATCTACTATGGAGTGACGGTAGCCTTAATCCTTTTATTAGACATCTTATAGATAGAGTAGAAAAAGGTGTAGATGTTAAAGTTATAATGAATTATAATGCAAACTATAATATGTCAGAGTCTATTGAAACTAAAGAGTATCTAGAAGATCATGGTGTAAAAGTTAAGTTTATACCATCTAACTGGTCTTATTTTTCTAATATCCATAATAAAGGTATAATTGTGGATGACTCATCTGTATTTATTGGTAGTATAAATTGGGGTGAAAACTCTGTTAAATCCAATAGAGAAACCGGTGTTATAATTGAAAATAAAACCATTGCAAGATACTATACCAATGTTTTCCTATATGATTGGAATCTCAGCGCTCCATATACTAATGTATCCATTAGTACTTCTCAGCAGCATGGGAACACTATTTATATTCTATCTATATTCACTATGACATTTGCAATTATAGCTAGAGATTGGAGAAGGAGAAGATGGACTTAATTATGCTACCTCAACATTGGTCTGCATTTCTCTGTATATCAGTAATAGTAGCAGTATTTCTAATAGGATACATCAGAGGATGGCTTATGACGCATACGCTTATAATTGCAAATTTTGCTGTATTTCTAGTAACTCTTCCATTTTATAGAGAGATTGTATATGGTTTCTATGGTCATGGTTTAATATACGCTGGTTTAGGTTTCAGACCTATCTATCTCTCATCTATCTCTTTTCTCCCAGAATGGTATACCTTTCTAACTTCAATGTTTATACACGGTGGTTTCTTCCATATCTTTGGTAACATGCTGGTATTGTTTTTCGTAGGTAGTGCTTTTGAAGAGAGAATCGGTGGAAAAAAACTCCTCCTTATATTCATAGTTACAGGTATATTTGGTGCGATTACACATTCTATCTTCGATCTCAGTTCAGCTGTACCATTAATTGGTGCATCAGGAGCAATATTTGGTCTCATGGGTGCTTTTGCTTATGCTTATCCACGTGATGAAGTTATCATGCCGATTGGTATAGGTATAATGTTTCTAACTAGAATTAAAGTAATATATGCTGTATTATTCTTCGCGTTAATTGAAACCTTTGTTGTATGGTTAGATGTACCTGATGGAACAGCTCATTTAGCACATCTAGGTGGTCTTATAAGTGGTGTAACATTAGCTGCAATATTACTTAGAGCTAGAGAGGTAAGAAAACCTTCAAAAGAAGTTATATACCCAGTGGTATACAATCAGAGGACTCATAAATGGAATTATTCTAATTTAAAGAAACTTGCTGTTACCCCAGAACTTGAAGATATCCTTAATAGAATACAGATGGAGGATCTACCTCAGGTGCAAGAGATATGGCTTGAACATTTCCTAGAAAAAACTGTTTGTCCAAAATGTGGCAGTCCTTTGCAGCATTTCAATAGAAAAATATGGTGTGAAAACTGTGGTTTTAGAACATCCTATTAGTATAACCCTATGATTTGTCCATATAATATTAAACTAGAGATTATATACCCTATTATTGCTCCTCCGCATAGAGATGGCAATCCTGCTTGTGGTTTTCCTTTTAAAACAAAGATCATTAAAACTATGAAACCAGCTAATATACCTATTATTGTCCCTATTGATAGAAGAAGAGAGTTTGAAATATTATAGTATATAGCTGTAACTAATATACCTGGCATAACTACATCTCCTAAACCCATGAAGAAGGCCTCTCGTTTTTTATTCTCCTTCATCTGCTCCTTTAAACTTTTGGATTTAAGTAGGGAATATCCTTGTTTCTTTGGTATAACCAGTAGAACAGGTAGTTTTAAATCCATCACGGTATCTGCTAGATCAATCATATGTTTTGTTTTATATACAGATATAGCATCATAGGCAGCAAGTATAGCAAGTAGTATAACTACTAATAGTACACTTAAAGACATACCAAAGATTATAATCGCTCCTGTTCCAACTACTATACCACTTATATCAACAATATACCATTCTGGGTAAATATAGAGAGCAACGATCAATAATATTGTTATAATTATTGCAACACTATATACTACAATTGGGTTTGATAATAGAATTGCAAACATTGGTAGAAAAAAAGCATAAAAGGCAGTATAACCAACTGCTCCTAGTATTATAAATTGTATAACCTCTTTCTTCCATAATTTTGCAATTAATAGTATTATCAATGTAAAAACTAGGATTGTAACTAAGATAAAAACTATATTAGATGGATCCTCAGGGTTTTCAAAAGCTGGTTTTACTCCCCCTATCTCATGGAAGGGTTGTAAGATTATCAGAGCTAATGTATACATTAGAATAAAGAACCCCGCCATACCTAGGATTGGGAGGTAATCCTCTCTCCATGAATTCATATATCTAAAAATATTGTTGTTATTAAATAGTGTTTCTAATTTTATCTATCTCTAAGTTCATAGCTAATTTAATTCCAATTCTAATTTTTTAACTATTGTTACATTTATAAATTATATGTTCTGAATTGTAGATAAAATATAAACTTAAATGTTTACTAGAAACATTTAAATTAGATTATTTTATTAGTGTTATGGGGTTAATTTAGAGATGAATAAGAGAATAGTAGCAATGCTAATTATAGTTTATATATTAATTGGCATGCAAGGTTTAGCTCAAAATATATCTCAAAACACTAGTTACAAAGAGATATATTCAAACTATTTACCAAATACATCTGCTGCTAATTTCACATGGAAACCTTTATACGATCATACCATACTATTTAACGATACAAGCAGTGGTGGTCCATTCGTTGAATATGCATGGGATTTTAATAATGATACAATAATCGATGACTATGGTAAAAACGTTGTACATACATTCCCAGATGATGGACTATATTATGTGACACATTATGTAAAAGACCATAAGGGAGATGGTATAGTATTACAAAACCTGTCGGTGTTGGTTATCCAATAGCAGATTTCGAATGGAGTGCAGATGGTTTAAAAGTAACCTTCATCGATAAAAGCGTTGATATGGATGGAGATATAACATATAGAGGATGGGATTTCAATGGAGATGGAAGATTCGATGACTATGGGAAAGAGGTTGTATATGAGTATCCTGAAGCAGGAACCTATAATGTATATCTAGTTGTACAGGATAACGATGGACATACTGATGTCATAGGTAAAGAGGTAACAGTAACCCGGTATACCCCTGATTTAGATTGCGAGGGTAGTTTAAGTTGGTCAAATGTAAAACCTGGGGAAGAGGTATATGGTAGCTTCACAGTTTCTAATATCGGTGATGCCAATTCAACGCTTAATTGGCGTATAATATCCCATCCCACTTGGGGTAATTGGACTTTTACACCAAATATGGGATATAATCTTAAACCTAGTGATAGCCCTCAAACAATTCAAGTAAAAGTCATTGCACCTAAAGAGAGAAACAATGGATTCACAGGAACTATTAAAGTTATAAATATGGATAATCCCAATGACTATGATACTATAGATGTTTCACTTCTAACATCAAAATCTAAAATAGATATATTCTATTCACTCAGATATATAATACAATCTATCTTCCATCTATAGAAATATATACCATACAAACATAGCGTATATAACTAGGAAAACTAAGCCTTCTAATCTACTAATTATATTTCCAGTGTATAATACGATAAATGCTACTATAGTTACAGCCATTAAGATAACTAGGTGATCCAATGCTTCTCTCATATTAAGTGGTATAAATATAGCAGAGGCACCAAGTATTAGAAATATATTGAATACATTTGATCCAAGTACATTTCCAACTGCTATATCAGCTTCTTTTTTATAAGCTGCCATGGTCGAAACTACTAACTCTGGTAGAGAAGTACCGACAGCGACCATGGAGAGAGAGATTATGAAAGGTGAGATGTGAAATACTTCTGCCATTATAATCGCTGATTTAATTAAAATCCATGCTCCAAGTATAACGCCTATCAAACCTAAGATGATAAAAATAATATTCTTCAATATAGAATCTCCTTCAAAAGATGACTCCAGTAAACTGTTTCTCTCCTGCTTTGCGCATCTAACAAAATAGATTAGAAACAGAGAGAATAATATTATAAATAATATTCCACCTATAATATGGTATTCATCTAGTAAACCAGAGATGGAGAAAACCAGTAGTATCAAGGTTGTTAATGTAACAATAGGCATCTCTCTTCTTATAATCTTCATCTGTATCTTTATGGGTTGTATAACTGCGCTTAAACCTAATACTAATAATAAGTTTGCAATACAAGAACCTAGTATATTCCCAGCTGATATATCTGCATGTTTCTGTATAGCTGCACCGACAGATATAGCAAATTCTGGAGTTGAAGTACCAAATGCTACTATTACAACAGAGATAATTAGAGATGAAACCCCTAGCTGTGCAGCAGTATGAGATGTACCATCAACAAGCATATCTGATCCTTTATATAGAAATAGTACTCCTATGAAGAATAAAGGTAAAGCTATTAGTAAATCCATCATTTTATAAGGGGAATCATCCAACTTATTTATATAACCTGTGAGAAAGAGAGGATAATAAAATTAAATATATCTCTAGGGTAGAGGAGATAATATTTAACAGATTATTCATAGGAATCATCTTTGTATATAATGTGAATCTTCAAAATAATGGAATTTTTTGCAGAGACTAGTTTTTTCATCCAAATCTTTAAAAATTAACAGTAGTTAACATTTTTAGAGTTATAGTAGGAGGTGGAAAGATTAAGGTATATCTATGCGGAGAGAAAGGATGCTGGCCAAGTGTGGAGATAAGAGAAGATGTAGTTATAATTGGTGAAGGAGATAATACCTGTGTATTAAATCTATCTGAATGGGATGAGTTAAAAACAAAGATTAAAAACAGCGAATTATAGCTTACAATAGAAAAACCTAGGCTGCAATTATTCCAAGGTAAATTGAAGTAGATTGAGGAACTAGAAATATTTTACAAGAATCTTGCTACCTGCTGGGAGATATTCAACGTTAGCTGGGATTTCAATATAACCTGATGCCTCGCTCATACTTGTTATGGCTCCAGATTCCTTAAACACTGGATATGCTTTTCCATCCTCTACTTCAACAGTATATATCTGATGTCGCCCTATTGTAGAAACAATTTTCTCAGCGAGTATAACTTCTTTCTTCTTCTCTATATAAGGCATTCTAGCTTTCTTTTTAACTGATGGGAGAAGTAACGTATAGGCATTAGTTAGACATGATGTTGGATAACCAGGCATTCCAAAGATAAGCGTGTTTCTAATCTTTCCAAATATCGTTGGTTTACCAGGTTTCAAAGCTATACCGTGGAAGAACACCTCTCCTTCTTCCTCGATGATATCTATAAGGATATCTCTCTCTCCAACACTACTTCCACCTGAAAAAATTATATAATCCATGTCTTTAAGGGATTTAATACATTCTTTTATCTTATCCTCACTATCCTCTATTATCTCATTTATATGTACATCAGCTGAACCCTGAAGTAGAGAAGCAAGTGTATAAGAGTTTATATCATATATCTTGCCATATTCCAGTTTGCCCCCTATGGGAACGAGTTCATCTCCTGTTGGAATAACCGCAACTTTTGGTAGAGCATATACATCTATGCTATTAATTCCAAGAGCTGCTAGAACGCCTATTTTAGCAGGATTCAATACATCTCCTTCTCTCAATACAACACCACCTTTAGCGATATCTTCATCCTCTGATGAAACATTTTCTCCTGGATAAACAGGTTTCATTATCCTAACAGTATCATCATCTAAACTAGTATGTTCTACCATGACAACGGCATCCGCCCCATCAGGTATAGCTCCACCTGTTGCAATCTGTATGCATTCTCCTCTATTAATTCTAATCTTACTAGTATCACCTGCAAATATTTTCCCTATAACTTTTAACTCTCTAGGTTCCCTCTGATTTGCTCCATAGGTATCCTCTGCTATAACAGCATATCCATCTACAGCAGCACGAGCAAAGCCAGGAATGTTTATATCCGAGATAACATCCTCTGAGATAACTCTACCAATAGCACTCAATATATCTATCTTCTCCCTTTTCTCCATAGGCTCTGTTTTCTCCATTATAATCTTTTTTGCTTCTTCGAAATCTATAAGTTCTAGGAAGGGTCTCATCATTTTCTCGCCTCATAAAGTAGGTGCCCTGCTTCTTTTAAAATCAATTCCTCCATTGCAAGTTTAACAGCATTTGGAGAACCAGGTATACAAAATATGATACTATTATCTTTAACACCTGCACATGCTCTACTAAGTAATGCAGAACTTCCTATCTCCTTCATACTTAGATATCTAAATAACTCTCCGAATCCATAGAGTTCCTTATCAAACAATGGTTTAATTGCATCTACAGTAACATCTCTAGAAGAAATCCCTGTACCTCCAGAAAATATTATTATATCCGCTTTCTCTCTTATAAGATCCTGGAGTATCCTTTGAATTTCATCAAAATCATTTTTGATAAAATATGTTGATAAAATAGTGTAGCCTCTATCTTCAATCATATCCTTCATCATTCTACCGCTGATATCACTATTTTCATCTCTAGAATCTGTTGTTATAACAAGAGAGAATTTAATTTCCCTAACAGCATGTTTCCTATGTTCTTCTAAACTCATTCATTCACCTTTAATCTTCCTGACAACTCTTATATCATATATCTTAGTGGTATCATATTCACCTTGTTCATTTTTTTCTAGATACTTCACCATATCCCATACTGTAAGCAGTGCAATAGTTACCCCATGAAGTGCTTCCATCTCTACACCAGTACGATAACTAGTTTTAACCTCACATCTACATGTAATCTCATATCCTTCAATGGAAAATTGTATATCTGCATACATTATAGGTAATGGATGGCAATGGGGTATAACATTAGAAGTGTTTTTTATAGCTAGTAAAGCTGCTGTTTCAGCTGTTTTAAAAGGGTCTCCTTTCTTTATTTTATTATTCTCTATAGCCTCTATTGTTTTCCTCTTAAGTTTTATCCTACCTTCTGCAATAGCAATCCTTTCTACTTCTCTCTTATCTTCTATATCAACCATTCCCATTTTTCTATCTCCAATATGGAAATCTATTCATTATAGCTTTTTTAAATAATTTTATCAACTCTGCATCATCAACATTATTCCTCAAAGGTGTTAATATATCAACTAATCCTCTATTATGCATTATACAAGGTTTAAGCATACCATCACTTGTAACTCTTATTCTATTACAGTTAGCGCAGAATCTACTATTATGCATAGGTTTTACAATCTCAACCTCTCTAATGCTATCATTATAATTAATACTATAAATCCTTCTTCTATGTAACTTCCTCTCCCTAATATCCCTAGCTATAGAAGCTATCTTATCCTCTATTTTATCAATAGCATAAACTTCTTTATTTCTGCCAATGTTAATGGCTTCTATTATCTGTGGTATAGCACCGGCATCCCATACAAATTTTATTGTATCAAAGATATCTTCAAAGGAATCTTGGAAGGCAACTATGTTAACTTTAACTGGATGTAAACCTATTTCAACTGATTTTTTAATAGCTTCTTTAACTTCATCCACCATATCTATAGATGTAATTTCTTTGTATCTCTCTCTATCAATGGAATCCATACTTATATTTACTCTATTTAAACCAGCTTCCTTCAAATCCAATGCTATATCGGAAAGTAGTGTACCATTTGTTGTCATTGAAACATCTCTCATATATCTTCTTCCAGCTCTGATAATATCAAGTACATCCTTTCTTAATAGAGGTTCTCCCCCTGTAAACTTTACATCTTTAATTCCAATGTCACTTGCAATCTTTAATATCCTCTCTATCTCTTCTGCGTCCATCTCTCTTTTACTCTCTACCTGCCCTTCATTATGACAATAGATACATCTAAGATTACATCTCCCTGTAACTGATATCCTTATACTCTCTACAGGTCGATTATATCTATCTCTAATTGGTTGTACCATATTCATCTAAACAAGTTAACATTATGTGCCTTGAATACAAGCCACACTTTTTTTTCTAAAAAAAGATTCATCTCTCTCATCGCTTCATGGGTTATATTTACCATAAAAGGTATACCACAGTCTACTGTAGCTCTTATAACGTTTCCCATATCTATCATCTCCTTTATAACTCCAGGAATACAATTCCTTGCACTACTCTTTATCTTTTTATCAGATATAATTATATCCTCTGGTCTTATAGTAGCGTATACATCTCCTTCTATCTGCATTGAGGAATAAAGTTCTATACCATCTGTTTTAAACAATGTTAACCCATTTGTTCTCTTTGCTTCTCCTCTAAATAAATTTTCAACTCCAACAAATTCTGCAATAAATTTATTCTTAGGCTTCCTAAAAACCTCTTCTGTTTTCCCAATCTGCATTATACTACCATCTTTTATAACTGCTATTCTATCAGCGAGAAGTATAGCATCATTTCTAGAATGAGTAACATGTATCATTGTGATATCTTCTTCTCTATTGATTTTCTTAAGATCCTTTATTATCCTCATCCTCAGCATCTCATCTAATGCACTCAATGGTTCATCTAATAAAAGTAGCTTAGGCTGTATAGCTAGAGCCCTTGCAATTGCAACCCTTTGTTGTTCCCCTCCACTTAGATTATAAGGATAACGATGTAATATATGAGATATGGAAAGCATATCTGCAAGTTGTTTAACCCTCTCATCTATCTTCCTCTCATCCTCTTTAAGAACTCTAAGACCATACGCTATATTATCCAATACACTCATATTTGGGAAAAGCATATAATCTTGGTATACAAATCCAATTTTTCTCTCATTTGGTGTAAGAGTAGTTATATCCTTTCCATCTATGAATAATCTACCATCATCTACTTTATGGAAACCTGCTATTGTTTCAAGTAGAAGTGTTTTACCTGAACCAGTTGGACCTAATATAACAAAATACTCTCCTTTTCTAACATTAAAAGAAATATTTTTCAATGAAAAGGATCCCCATTTTTTTGATAAATTTTCAATCTTTATCATATGCCCTCCATCTCGATAGAATGATTCTCATAAAAACAAATATTGTAACTGTGATAATGAGTAGAAGAGCAGCTATAGGCGCAGATGCAACAAGTCCCTGCTCAATATATTTGGAATAGATATATGTCGGAGCAACCATGGGGAAATATGCTATCACTATAACAGCTCCAAATTCACTTATAGCTCTAGCCCATGTCATTATAGAGCCAACTAGAAGATTTCTAATACTCAATGGAAGTGTAATAGTCATTAAAACCTGTGTTCTCGTTGCACCTAGACTCATAGCAACGTTCTCCATCCTAGGATCAATAGATTCAAAACCTTCTCTTGCTTGGTTTATGAGAAATGGAGCTGAAACAAACATCATTGCAGCTACTATACCGAGAATTGAATCTGATATCCTCACTCCGATATTATCTAGTGGAGCACCGATAATACCGTTTCTACCAAAAACCATGAGTAATGCTACACCTGCTACAGTATGAGGTATAACTATTGGTAGATCAACTATACTTTCTATTATACTTTTTCCATAGAAATTTTTCCTAGCCATTATATATGCAAGGGGAACACCAAATATGAAACTTAGAAAAGTTGCTATTAATGCAGCTTCAAAACTTGTTAGTATAGCAGATATCGCATTTTTATCCATTGCAGCTTCAAATATCTTATCCACACCTACAGAGAATAATATATTCAGAATAGGAAGGAGTAACATTGTTATTAGTATAGCACCTGCTATTGAAGCAATTAATATAACCTTATCCACTTTATTCTGCATCATTTTACATAGGGTTTAATAGAATCTGGTAGTAAATCTTTATGATCACATACCGCAGGCTGCAAAGGTTTCTGACCATTTTTGATTAAAATCTCTCTACCTTTCTCTCCGAGAAGTAATTCTATAAATTTTACAGCATAATCTTTATGTTCAGCGTTTTTTGGTATTGTTACACCATAAACTATTGGTTTCGCTGTTATATTTCTCCCATCACTCATCTCAATGGTAACCTTGTTATAATCATCTACTCTATCAGGATTTGATAAATCTATAGCATCCTCTAGAGTTAGATATCTAACTCCCGAGATAGCATGTTGTTTTGCCACGCTTTCATATATAAAAAGATAATCTATTTCATTAGATTCAAGAGCAGCCATGAGATCAACTTCCATTGGTCGTATCATTATCTTCTCATTTGATGTAAGACTGCTGCTATCAGGGATATATACTGTATAGCTATTATTTGTATAGTTGTTTTTTATGGGAGTATTTTTTTCTACAAGATTATAAAATATCGTCTCATTATGATAATATATCGATGCAAGTTGTAATACCATCATTGTTCTATAACCACATGGATCTTTATTTGGATCAGAGAAACCAAATCTCACTCCATCTCTTCCAAGGATCGTATACCAATTATTTTCATTAATCTCCTTATGATATCTACTTTCATTGGTATATGCTATAACAAGACTATTTGTAGCAAATTGTATACAATAATCTGAATAATCAGGTTCCATCATCTTTTCAATAAGTGTATAATCAGCACTTGCAACTATATCCGCATATTTTCCAAGATCAGTGACTTTTTTAATTGTAGATACACTACCAGCGGCTTCTCTATAAACTTTTATTCCATATTCTTTTTCAAATTCTTTTGCAAGATCATCAAATGGGATAGAAAGACTACCTGCATGGAATATCTTTATAGATTTTTCTTCACTTCTATTGAGTACTACAATTATGATAAGAATAGCAATAATAATGGTTGATAAAACTACTATAGATTTAGCTTTCATAAGTCACGGTATTAATAGAGGGGGATATAAAGATCTTTATAGAAAGATGAAAAAAGGAAAATATATAAAGATAGTAAAAACTTCTATTATCTATGGAAGGTAAGATTTTATCAATCAATATAAGTGAAAAGAAGGGTGATAAAAAATATCCCATAGAAGAGGCTAGGATAACGATGATGGGTGTCGAAGGAGATGCCCATGCTGGCAATTGGCACCGTCAAGTAAGTCTACTATCTGATGAAAGTATTAATAAGATTAGAAAGAAAGGTGTTGATATAAGATATGGTGATTTTGCAGAGAATCTAACAGTAAAAGGCTTGAATCTTTCAACTTTAGTTATAGGAGATCGTTTAAAAATCGGCGAAGGGGTTATACTTGAGGTAACTCAGATAGGTAAAGAATGTCATGAAGATTGTGCAATAAAAAAACAGATTGGAAGATGCATTATGCCTAATGAAGGAGTTTTTACTAAAGTAATCTTAGGTGGAAGAGTAAAAATTGGAGATAATATAGAGATAATAGAATAACTGAGCCTGGTAAACAATTTTTTTGGTTAAAATTCAACTGGAATTAATAGAAATTAAGTTTTTATATCTGAGGTAGGTAAAACTTTTTAGATAAAGATTTTCTTCATAGTTTTTAAATGGGTAGTTTAACATTTATTGGCCTAGGTTTATATGATGAGAAAGATATATCATTAAAAGCTTTAGAAGCTATTAGAAACTGTGATAAGGTTTATGCAGAGTTTTATACATCTAAACTCACCGGTACAACTGTAGGGGAGATAGAAAAGGTAATTGGTAGAAAGATAAATGTTTTATCTAGAGAGGAAACAGAGGATGGAAGAATTATACTCGATGATGCATCTCATAAATCTGTTGTTTTTCTAACAGGTGGTGACCCATTAACTGCTACTACGCATCTCTCTCTAAGACTACAAGCTATAGAGAAAGGAATTAAAACACATGTTATACATGGCTCTAGTATTCTAACGGCTGTCCCTGGTTTACTAGGTTTACAGCATTATAAATTCGGTAGAACTACTACTCTTGTATATCCTGAATCAAATTTTTTCCCTCTAAGCCCCTATGAGATAATAAAGGAGAATAGAGAACATGGATTACACACCCTTGTATTATTAGATATCCAAGACAATAGATTTATGACTATAAATGAGGGTATAGAGATACTACTTAAAATGGAGGGTAAGAAAGACGATGGATTATTTGATAAAGACAGTATAATATGTGGTGTTGCACGTGCTGGTTCTCCTAATCCTACTGTTAAAGCAGGTAGAATTAGGGATCTAGAGGAATATGATTTTGGTCCTCCTCTTCATACTATTGTTATACCAGGTGATATGCATTTCTTAGAAATTGAGGCGTTAGAAGTATTTGCGGATCTACCTGCTTCTATTAGTAAAAAATTACAAAAACTATAATAACTAATGTTGCCATTATCCTGCTGATTATTTCTGGGAAAGGGGATATGGATGCAGCGGGAAAGCGAAGTAGTTGGATACATCTATGGAGATGTTGGATCAAATGAATTTAAATTTGCAGTACATGGAGAGAATATAAAAAAATTTGATTACATCTATGTTCCACATAAAGAGGGGGAGATGCTTGCACAGGTTATAGATATAACTAGGCATTCTGATCTAAAATTTGAGGATGCAGCTGCATTGTTAAGTGGAGAGGAGAAACCTTTCATTAAAACTAGTATGTCAGCTTTTGCAGAGGTTATAGGTTATAGGGATAATAAGAATCTTCTTCAGTCACCTCGTACTCCATTTGATCCAGGTACTGAGATAATTAAAGCTGATGAAAACTTGATTAGAAGAGTTTTAGGTTTAAGTGATTCAAAAGAAAATGGAGCCTATATCGGTTTGTTGAAGGGGCATGATCTACCTGTTTATCTTAATATAGATACAATTGTTCAGAAACATGTTTGTATACTTGCTAAAACAGGTGGAGGTAAGAGTTATGCAACTGGTGTACTAGTAGAGGAACTCCTTAAGAAGAAGGTTCCAATGGTAATTATTGATACCCATGGAGAATATGGTTCTCTCGCGGAACCTAATAATAGTAAGAAAGATGAGAAGAACATGGAGCGTTTCAATGTTAAAAGCAGATCTTATGCTAATCAAATAGTTGAATATTCTCCAATTGGGAGTAAAGGTTCTATTAAACATCTTACATTGAATGGTGTTAATCTAACTGCTGGTGAGATATTAGAGCTTCTACCTAAACTATCTGGTCCACAGAAGGGTGTACTCTATCAAGCGATTAAAGAACTAAAGGAATATAAATCATATTATACACTTAGGGATATAATTGATGCGGTAAAACGTAGTAAAAGTAACGCTAGATGGAATGTTATAGCATCTTTAGAGGCTTTAGATGCCATAGGTTTATTCTCAGAGGATGGAGGTACAAACCCTGTAGATCTCGTTAAAAAAGGTAAATGCAGTATTATAAACATGAAGGGTGTACCTCCAGATGTTCAAGGTGTAGTTGTTGCCCGTCTCACTAAAGAATTATTTGAATATAGAAAAGCAGGTAAGGTACCACCATTTTTATATATTGTAGAGGAGGCTCATAACTATTGTCCAGAGCGTGGATATGGGAATGCTATATCATCTTCTATACTTAGAACAGTTGCCTCAGAAGGTAGAAAATTTGGTATGGGTTTATGTATAGTTAGTCAGAGACCAGCGAAGGTTGATAAAAATGTTATATCTCAATGTAACACTAATATTATATTGAAGGTTACGAATCCAAATGATCTAAAAGCTGTTACTCAATCCGTTGAAGGTCTTACAACTAAAACAGCTGATGAGATACAGAGGTTACCTATAGGAGTAGCCTTAGTAGCTGGTGGTTCTCTTCAAATGCCAGTTATGGTAGAGATTCGAACTAGGGAAACTAAACACGGTGGTAGATCTGTACAAATCTCAAAAGAAGGTGAAAACCCAGATTATATACCACCTGCTAAACCAATTCATCAACCTAAACCAACTGCTAAGAAGGATACCGCTACTGAGAAAGCTAAAAGAGTAGCTAGAGTAGCATATAGACTAGGATGGGTTCCAACGAGAGATCCAGATGAAGCGATACGTCTACTATCAGAGGAAGCAGAAAAAATGAATGAAAATGTATATAAATATCTTGATTCTCTAGCTAAAATCGGCGCAACAGTTTGTACTGAGGATAATCCAAATTGTATAAGATGTCCCTTGAATAAAAAATGTAAATACCGTATATCTCTTGCAAAAGGTATTAAAAAGAAGATATTGAGAAAACCTTTGATATGAAACTAATCTGGTATATTATTCCAATACTTCTAATTCTACCCTTATCGGGATGTTTAGATCTATTTGAAGATATCCTTGCAACAGAGGTTATATATGAGGAGAGACCAACAGAGCTATCCTATAAGATCTCTTATGGTTATAATATTCATTGTATAGGAGATGGCTTCCATCAAATACATTATATACTTGACATACCAGATGTATTAGAAGGTGATATAGCTGTAACAGAGATTCTAATGGAAGATAGATCAACGATGGTTTATCATGCAAATAATAGTATGATTTCTTGGAATATAACCGGTAGACATACTGCAGATTATAAACTTGGTTTATCTGCATCTATAACCGCAGGAAGTTTTCTAATAGAGGATTTAAAAGGTTCAAAGGCAGATACCATAGAGGATATAAACCTATATCATCCTGATATAGTTAGAAGATATACTCATCCTCAAGGAAATAAAACTATTACATTCATTGACCCCTATAATCCATCTATAAAATCTACTGCTCAATCAGTTATAGGAGATACTGATAATGTTTTTTTAGCTGCAAAGAAACTATTCATCTGGCTTAAAACATATACTACATACAAACCACATATAGGTTCAGAGGAGGTTCAACCAGCTTCAACTACCTTTATAAAGAAAACCGGGGATTGTGATGATCTAACCTTTCTATATCTCTCTTTATGTAGAGCAATAGATATACCATCTCGTTTTATAAAAGGATATATAATTGAGGAAAACCAAGGGGATATAGAGTGTATACCTCATGTATGGGCAGAGGTTTACGTTGGAGATAAACTAGGATGGATACCAGTTGAATGCGCTGGCGAGGGTAAACCTGAGGCAGAGGTTGACCAAGATTTCGGAGTGGAAGATCCTTTTCATCTACGTTTATTCATCGATGATGGAAGCAATGAATCCATAAGGGTAACCTTCACCAATCTAATAGTTAAATATGATAACAGTATAGAGGTGGAGATGCAATCCTATGTAGATATAATAGATTATAGTGTTTTGGAATCCAAAGAGATGGTAGTTAAAAATAATATTCGAAGTTATAGATGAAACAAGTTATCGTTGGTATCCTATTAATTCTCCATCTTCTTCCTCTTCAAATAAAGGTATCTGCTTTGGCGTAGTATATCTGATTCTAACCTTTGAACCCATTTCCAGTCCTCACCGCAGAAGAGGTAATATAAGACTGTTAAAAAACCTGCCTAT
This sequence comes from Thermoplasmata archaeon, assembly GCA_003649845.1. Classification (GTDB taxonomy): domain Archaea; phylum Thermoplasmatota; class E2; order DHVEG-1; family DHVEG-1; genus B44-G15. Next base: position 16,603 of record QMTB01000013.1, read on the forward strand.
TTTTAGAATTTGTTAAACAACCATCTTTACTTTTACACTTAGATGATTCAGAAGGTATTCCAGCTGCACATGTACCTGCAAAAAAAGTTCTTAAATAGCTGTTTTATCTCTGGTGATGGTAGCAATGAACAAAAAAGTCTGGGCTGGTTTTAAAAGGAGTGCATCACCATCCCATCCCATCTCAACCGCTCGAAAATGAGAAGTTTTCTCCCAGACTTTCTTCTCATTTTCTAGAAGGAAGTTTTTTATCCAATATATATCTTTTTATCTCCTTTTGGAGAATCTATTCTAGA
>QMTB01000014.1 GCA_003649845.1 Thermoplasmata archaeon
ACGTTATCCAACAAAGGTTAGAATACATCATTGATTTAATATTAACCTTCGAACATGCAATACATTTATCATCATCTGGTTCTCTTTTAATCGAAAGGGTAAGCTGATAATCTGAGAGATTTCCCTTTTCAAATATTAATAATTGAACATAAGTAAGATCTCGATATGAAGGTTCAAAGGTTTGAGAGTATTTCCAACCATTTTTATATATTGGATATCCTCTACCTGAAAACGACTCTTGCTTTTGATCCATTATTAATCCATCATCATTGTTAATACATATTGTTTGATCTCCAGTGATATTCGGTACACCTGCCCCGATAAAAAACCCTATAATGGTTAAAACCAATACCTTCCTATACGATTCCATATCCTATCTGCCCCCATACTATTCTACTCCCCCTCTTTAAAGACTGAGGATACAAAACACTGTATACAATATTAAAATATAAATTTTTCTATACATAAAAATGATACAATTGTTACATAAAAAAATCTATCAATGGTATTCAAATATAAAATACATATCTCAAAGAGGTCAATCTGTAAGATCCATCATAAAGACCCCATCATAATATCAAAACACTCTTATAAACTAATTATGTTTCCCCTTCTATAATGTTGGATATAAAACTTATTCGAGAGAAACCAGATTTTATCCGAGAAAACCTTGCTAGACGTAGAAAACCAGAATACCTAGAGATGCTGGATGAACTAATTGAGGAAGATAAGAAATGGCGGGAGATGAAACTAGAGATAGATAAACTACGTCAGAAGAGGAATCAACTTACTGGAAAAATTAGGGAATTAAAACAACAAGGTAGAGAAGAAGAACTAAAAAAAATAATAGCAGAGGCTAAAGAAATCCCGGATAAAATCAAAGAATTAGAAGATGAGATACAAAAGATAGAAGAACATAGAAGAGATTTACTTTTACATCTACCCAATTTGTTACATGAAAGCGTACCATATGGTGAGGGAGAAGAAGGAAACCTGGTTGTTAAAACATGGGGGGAGACTAGAAAATTTGATTTTCAACCTAAATCACATGTAGATTTAATGGAGAAACTTAATTTGATAGATACGCAGAGAGCAGCAAAGATATCTGGAGCTAGATTCTATTTTATGAAAAACGAGTTAGTGGAATTAGAATATGCTTTAATTCAACATGCAATAAGGATACTCAAAGATAGAGGTTTTGATCTAATAGTTACTCCACCACTTGTCAAAGAATATATAATGATAGGAGGAGGTTTTCTACCAACATATAGAGAGGATGTATATAAGATTGAAGATGAAGATCTATTTCTAGCTGGAACATCAGAAGCGCCATTAGTAGGTATGCATGCAGATGAAATATTATATCAAGATGACTTCCCGTTGAGATACGCTGGATTCTCTACTTGCTATAGAACAGAAGCAGGGGCACATGGAAAGGATACTAAAGGTATATTTCGAACACATCACTTCGAAAAAGTAGAACAAATATCCATCACCGGCCCTGAACAAAGCTGGGATGAACACGAATATCTATTTGAAACCGCAGAAATATTCTGGCAGTCTCTAGAAATACCATATAGAAAAGTGAATATCTGCACAGGTGATATAGGTATAGTTGCAGCTAAAAAATATGACCTAGAAGGATGGTACCCCTCCCAGCAGACATATAGAGAACTAGTCTCTACTAGCAATTGTACAGACTACCAAGCAAGGAGATTAAAGATTAGATATAGAGAAAAAGATGGGATGCCTACAAAAATATGTCATACATTAAACTCAACACTTATAGCTATACAGAGAGGTATAACATGTATAGTAGAGAATTATCAGAGAGAAGATGGAAGTATAGAGATACCAAAGGTTTTACATAAATACCTAGATTTCAAAGAAATTACACCATAAAATACCTATAAACTCTTTATTATTTTAAATCCAATCTTCTAAGGGTCTCATCACTTGGTATACCATTGGAATTCCATCCTCTCAATTCATAGTATTCATCCAGCATATCATTAAACATCTTCTCAGTTATTTTTATTCCATCTGTTGCTCCACCTTTCATAGGTTCAAATAGTCTCTTCGGTAGTTTATCATCCTCCCTAGAAACACCTTCTCTGATATTGAATAGTCTAATGAGGTTCCATATTCTCTCGCCAGCGAGTAGATAACTCTCTGGAGTATAGTTGAAACCAGTTGCTGTATTAAGCATATCAACAAAATCACTGACATCAAGAGGAGCAAAATCACACACCACTAGAGAATAAGCAACTGCTCGCTCATCCTGTACTTCTTTAACAAAACTTGCTCTACCTTCAATAGAGAAACGTTCACCAAGAACACCTTCTATCTCAGCTCTAACAGTCCATGCACGTTGATGACAAGCACCTCTATCAGAGGTGGCATATGCTAAAGCCATACCAAAGCTACCTCTTGGATCATAACCAGGGATCTCCATACCTTTAACATGCATAGCAAAATCTTCAGCATTACCCCCTATCTCTTCTGCAGCTCTTTTTACACCTTCAGCCAATAAATCACCGATACCTTCTCTATAAGCAATCTTCTCTATAAGCTCAATATATGGTTCATCTTTACCGAAATCAAGTTCACCAACCTCTTCTCTACCTATAAAACCTCTCTCATAACATTCCATGGCGAAACCTAGAACGTTACCAGTGCTTATACCATCTAATCCTAGGTCATCTACGAGAAAAGAAGCTTTTGATACAGCATCAAGAGCCCCAATATAACAGTTTGAACCAAGGAGAGCAAGTAGTTCATATTCTGGTCCTTCAAGCTCAGTACCCTTATATTTACCATCTTTAATCTTTGAATGTTTACCACATAATATAGGGCAAGCATAACAGCCTTTATCAGCAACTACTATAGTTTCACGCATTCTCTCGCCGCTTATATCCCCTGCATACTCAAAGGTACCGGTTTGAAAATTCCTAGTAGGTAGTATACCTAGATCACTCATAGGTTTAATCCAAATAGGTGTACCATAAACCCTACGTTTCTTCTTTATAAACTCATTCTCATTAACCTTCTTAAAAGCGTTTTTAGTTATACTTCTAAAACCCTCAGCATCAGCATATTCAAAGGTTTTCTTATCTCTATCAGCCTTTATAGCTATAGCTTTAAGATTCTTAGAACCCATAACAGCACCAGAACCACCTCTACCAGCTTGTCCACCACGTTCTCTTTGATCATAGGTATCAATATTTATCATAGCATATCTAACTAGTTTCTCTCCCGCAGGACCTATCTCAGCAACCCTTGTCTTCTCATCTCCAAGTTCTTTTCGTATAGCCTTTGTTGTTTCGGAAGTTGTTTTACCCCATAGATGTTTAGCATCCTTTAGTTCAATATCACCCTTAAATATCGATAGATAAACTGGTTTCTCACTTCTACCTCTTATAATAAGAGCATCATATCCAGCAAACTTCAACTCTGGTCCAAAATAGCCGCCAACATGAGAATCAAGAAATAAACCTGTTAACGGAGATTTTGTTACAACAGTAAATCTACCAGATGTAGGCATACTAGTAGCAGTTAGAGGCCCTGTAATAAAGATAAGTATATTCTCAGAGCTGAGAGGATCTATACCTTCATCAAGTGTATCATAAAGTATCTTCGCTCCAAGACCTTTGCCACCTATGAATTGTTTAGCATCTTCCTTGTTGAGAGAGACATCTTTTATACTTCCACTAGATAAATCAATATCAAGGATATTACCGGTGTATCCGTAAAACATTTTTTCACCCGAATATTCTATTCAAATTTATAAAATCTATCAATAGAGCAAAACCTGTTTCTCTTCTACCAGCACCTGGACCTACTATAGTAACAGAACCGAGTTCATCTGTTACAAATGTTAAAGCATTTACAGCATTATTAACACCTGCTAAAGGATCATCTAGAGATAACTTTTCAGGTCCAACTTTAGCCTCAACAGTATTATCCTCTCTAATTCTTGCACTTGCAATCAACTTCCATCTTTTACCTTCATCTTTTGCAGATTTAATATCATCAAGTGTTATATTGGTTATACCCTCTCTGGGTACATCCTCTAGTTTAAGGTTTGCATTAAATATTGTATTAGAAAGTATAACGATTTTTCCAAGGGCATCCCAACCTTCAACATCACCAGTTGGATCAGCTTCAGCATACCCTAGATCCTGAGCTTTCTTCAAAGCGTCACTATAACTCATACCCTCCTCCATCCTTGTTAGTATATAGTTGGTAGTACCATTTACTATACCTTTAACCTCTTTGATCTTGTTACCAGCAAGACAGTATTCTAGGAGATTAAAAACAGGTGTACCAGCTAATACAACACCTTCAAAACTATAGAATACATTTTTTTCATCTGCAAGTTTCTTTAACTCCTCTATAGCTTTAACAGGTGGACCTTTATTTGTACTTATAACATGTTTACCCTCGTTTAAAGCTGTTTTAACATGTGTGAGAGCAGGTTCCCCTGTTTTAACATCAGTATATGTTACCTCAACTATCAAGTTGCTATCTGTCTCTTTTATTGTAGCTAGAGCATCTAATCCTTTTATACCTCCTGGGTATTCATCGAGTTTCCTACCGGCTTTAACCATATCAAGAATTTTTTTTAAGTCTAAACCATTTTTATCATATATAGAACCTTTAAGCATATCCGAGATTGCTACTACTCTATATTTTATATCAAACCTCTCTCTTAGTAACTCTTTTTTTTCAAGTAGAATCTCAGCGAAACCCTGCCCTACGGTTCCAAAACCAATAAAAGCTATCTTCCATTCCATAATTTTTCTACCTCCTATGATGAAGATTAGGCGCAGCAATAAAAGATAATCCCTTTTCAGTTAAAGCCTTAGCTGTATTGTTTATCGCATCATGTTTATCAAGATAATTTCTCAGTAGATAAGGCATTAAACCTTTCTCTTCAATCTCTTCTTTTGTAAGGAAGTAATCTAGTATATCACTGGGATGTTCTCTCTTCTCTTCAACTTTAATCTCTCCACCTTCATGTTTCGCACTGATATTCTTTACTTTATCAGCGATTTCAAGTAACTCCTTACGTCTATCATATGGTTGTATAACTATACTCTTCCATGTTTCAAGTATATGATGTTCAAATCTAACATTAGCCTCTAATCCAAGGGCTTTTCTAATATCAGCGCTTCTCATTATGGTATCATTGTTCACAGAATTCGAGAAGTTGAAACCTATCAATGATGTACTGCCGTCTTCTCTTGATAAAAGTCTAGCTGCCATGAGAGTCCAGAAAACAGCATAGGGATTATCATTACCCATATATACAGAGATTTTAAACTCTATATCAACACCGAGTTTATGGATCATATAACCTATTAGGATAGTACCAGGATTAATGTTAAGTACCTGTTTAACCCCATAGTTTGTATAGTAGTAGAGGAATTCATCTAACCATTTTAGAGGGTGATCATTTGGCTCCCCTACTCCACCAAAATAACCTGTAATAGTTTCAGGTCCACCGAGATGGATATTTGAACCATCGGTACCTTTTGTATCAAGAGTTTCACACCAACTTGCACCTATAATCTGCATTGCAGCAGTCATAGCAAGTAAATCTCCATCTTTCTCCTGCTCTTTCATATTTCTAACTCTTATATATCTACCAGGCATCAACTCTTTTTTCTCTAAAGCTTGTTTCGCCTCTGTCATGAAGAATGGAAAATACTGACAAGCGCTTATCTCCAATGTAATAGCGTAATCCTCTTTGAAATCCATATCATCCGCTTTTTCACCAAGAATACGTCTACGATACTCATCTATAGTTATATAGGTACCTTTATCCCTCTGTTCTATAAGCCATTCAACATCTTTTATATATGCTCTATTAACCTTTTCAAGTTTTGTCAATATATTCTCTATCTTCCTAGCTTCTCTAGCCTTCTTGTTTATCTCATCTACACCCCCATATTTGTCAACTATTTCCAGAATATTGTTTATAAGAGGGTTATCTGGATTCATTAGGAATTTATTTATCTCTTCCAGCCTCATATCGTCTATCAAAAGTTTTTCACGTACAACCATATCTTTCACCCATTTTCTGATAACTAACTTCCCTTCTAAGATAAAATAGATTCATCCTACAATAGCATATCGCATCTTCCTTTTTAATAATTTCAGATAAACCTATCCTACACCTAATTCTTCCATGAGATTAGTTATACGTTTAAGAGCATCCTTTATATCTTCAAGTGAAGTAGCATAAGAAAAGCGGATATAACCTTCTCCACCTGGACCAAATGCTGTACCAGGAAGTGTAGCTACACCTGTTTTTTCAAGTAGTAACTCCGAGATTTCATCAGATTTCATACCTGTTCCTTTTATGTTTGGAAAAGCATAGAAAGCCCCCTGGGGGTATACACATTTAAAACCAGGGATTTTATTAAGCCCAGGGATGATTATATCCCTCCTCTTTCTATAATCCTCTCTCATATTTGATACAAAATCTTGCCTTCCTTTTAAAGCTTCTATTCCACTATACTGTATAAAAGGTGGGGTACATGAAACAATAGTTTGAAGTAACAACTCCATCTTAGAGATTAATTCCTTTGGTCCAATACAATACCCTAAACGCCATCCTGTCATAGCATAAGATTTAGAGAAACCATCTATTAGTATAGTCCTCTCATTACATTCATCTTTATATGCAGGAGTATAATGTTCTGCATCATAGACTAATTTACTATAAATCTCATCAGAGAATAGATAGATGTTTTTATCCTCCGCTATCTCTGCTATTCCTCTAACATCTTCTCTACTCATAACAGCACCAGTAGGATTATTAGGGCTATTCATCATAATTATCCTAGTTTTAGATGTTAGAAACTCTGCTACATCATCTGGATTCAAACGGAAATCATTTTCCTCTTTCACAGGAACATATATCGGTTTAAGACCTATAGCAGCAATTGCTGCATGGTAAGACGGAAAACCAGGATCTGGTAGTATAACCTCTTCTCCTTTATCAGCTATACAGGCGAGTGCAAAATATATCATTGGATTAGCACCAGGACCAACAAGAATTTGATCTATAGCAGGTTTAAAACTCCTAGTTTTCTCTATTTCCTCACTTATAGCTTCTCTAAGTTCTGGTATACCTGCAGCATTCACATAGTTTGTTTTACCCTCTCTAAGAGCTTTAATTGCAGCATTCTTTATATTATCAGGTGTATCAAAATCTGGTTCTCCAATTTCAAAATGTAGTATATCTCTACCTTTACATTCTAATTCTTTTGCTCTTGCTAAAACCTTAAACATTGCTTGACCAAGTAAAACCTTTGCCATAGAGGATAGATACATTATAGTTTCACCTTCTAATAATTGAAATCCTCTTTTCCTAATAAGTTTTCCTAATAAGATTTTATATTATAATAGTTGCTTCATTCTAAATAGTGTAAATTTATATACCACTATTGATTGTCAATGCATCAAATGAAAACCATAGAATATGATCTAATAGTTATCGGTACAGGTTCTGCTATGAATATAGTTGAACCTTTTTTGAATAGAAATCCAGATGCAAAGGTAGCGGTTATAGATAAAGATGAACCAGGTGGTATATGTTTAACAAGAGATTGCATACCTACGAAGATACTAATGTATCCTGCTGAGCTTATAAAGGAGATTGAGAGATCTAAAAATTTGGAATAAAAGCAGAGATTAAAGAAGTTAACTTCAAATGGATAATGGATAGAATGCGCTCTATGATATGTGAGGAGATAGAGATGATTCGAAGAGGTCTCTCTACCTCAGATTTACTAGACTACTATCCAGAAACCGCTGAGTTTATTTCGCCTTATACTCTAAAAGTTGGAGATAAAATAATTAAATCAGATAAAATATTTTTATGTACCGGCTCAAAACCTGCTATACCGCCTATTAAAGGACTTGATATAGGCTATATAACTAGTGATGATGTTATACATATGCATAAACTACCGGAGAGTATTATAATAGTTGGAGGAGTTTATATAGCTGCTGAGTATGGTCATTTCTTCTCAGCTATGGGTTCTAAGGTAACAATAGTTGGAAGAAACCCACAGTTTCTACCTAGAGAAGAGCCAGAGGTATCAAATCTGGCTAAAAGAGAATTATCAAAATATATGGATATAATGGTGAATAAAGAAGTTTTAGAACTTAAAAAGAAAGATAGTAGAAAACAAGTTATAGCGAGAGATAGAGAGACAGATGATATAATAAAAGTTGAAGGTGAAGAGGTTTTAATAGCAGCAGGTAGAGCTTCAAATTCAGATATACTACATCCTGAGAGAGCGGGTATAGAAACAGATGAAAAAGGATGGATAAAGGTTAATGAATATCTCGAAACAAATCAACCTGGGGTATGGGCTTTCGGTGATGCCGATGGTAAATATTTGTTTAAACATGTTGCAAACTATGAATCAACAATTGTATACTATAATGCGATCTTAGGTAAAAAAGTAAAAGTTGACTATCATGCTATACCAAGTGCTGTATTTACCTATCCGGAGATTGCTAGCGTAGGGCTGAGGGAAAAAGGAGCTATAGAGAAATATGGAATAGAAGGAGTCGATATAGGTTTTTATAAATATGAAAACACTGCGAAGGGAGAAGCTATAGGGGCTAAGGGTTATTTTGTTAAAATAATCTTTGAATCAAGAACAAATAGAATACTAGGAGCTCATATTATAGGTCCATGGGCATCTATATTAATACAGGAGATTATAGATTTAATGTATACTGAAGATAGACATCCTTATCCAATATATAATGGAATGCATATTCATCCATCGATGAGTGGGGTGGTGGAGAGAGCTTTCTACTCAATTATGCCTGTCCATGAATATCATGAGTTACTAAGTGAAGAAGGTTTGGAATATACTATATCTATCTGATATTTTTAATCTGTTGTTTTAATTCCACTATTTTCTTTTGGAATCTATCTAAGGTATTTGCTAATTCTTTTATTTTAACTGGAGCATCATCCGTTATAATAGCTCCACTTGGAGAAGGGCGTATAATGCCATTCTTCTCCAATGTTCTAAGGGAGTAACGAACCATATGTTGTGGTTCACCAGTGATTTGAGATAATTTTATTATACCAATCGGACCGTCATTCCAAACTGCTTTTAAAATTATTAGATGCCTCTCAAGTAGCATCAATTCTTTCTCAACCACGGCTGTAAGGGATTCATCCTCTTTCAAGAAAACATCACCGCCTAAGCTATTTGTTAACATATGGTATGAAAATCTGGTATTTAATTCTTCTCATAATCTATGAGTCAGTGGTAAAAGGAAAACTATAATATTTAGAAGCTTTATTCTCAATCTCATGGAAAAAGCAATAGGATTTGCATTACTAACTATCAGTCCACTAAAAGAGAAGGAAGTATATAATAAACTACATGAGATATCAGAGGTAACAGAGGTATATCCTTTATTCGGAGAATATGATATTTTATTAAAAATCGAAGCGGGGGATATAGATTCAATAGGAGATATAGTAATCCATAAAATAAGAGTTATCCAGGGTGTAACTGATACAAAAACATTGATCAGTACAAGGAGTCTCACTGGATAGAAGAAACCATAGATTTATCTACAATTAACTATTTTTCTTATATTATCTATTAAATTAGATAAGGTGTTTATTATGAGATATATCATATTATATCTCTCAGTTTTCTTAATTCTGTCCTCAACCCTAACCCTAGGGAGTATTAATCAATCAAATATTATCTATGTAGATGATGATAACACTTCTGGACCCTGGGACGGTAGTATAGAGCATCCATATCAACATTTACAAGATGCTATAGATAATGCAAGCAGCGGCGATACTATTTTTGTTAAAAACGGGGTTTATAATGAAAGTTTATCTATATATAAAACCGTTTTTCTAGTAGGGGACTCGAGAGAGTTAACTATTCTAGAAGGGGGATATAGAAGTAGAGGGATGAATATCAAAGTAGATGGTATAGCTATTGAAAATTTTACTATAAAAAATCTAACAGAGATAGGAATAATATCTGATAAAAATGATGTCTCTATAAAGAATTGTACAATCTATAGAACACATATAGGTGTTAAACTAGAAGGAGAAGACATCATTGTTGATAACTGTTTATTCTATACAAATGGTAAAGGAATATTGATATCAAATTCTTCTAAAATATTTATAGATAATTCCATCTTCTGCTGTAATGGTATAGGTATAGATACGATAAATTCAAGGGAGATAAAATTCTATAACTGTAGTGCTCATACCAATGGAATAGGTTTTTTCTTCTATAATTCCTCAGATAACTATATTGATCACTGTGCACTCTATAATAATAATGATAATCAAGGAGGTATATTCCTCCAATATTGTAATAATATAAAAATCAATGATTCTTTTCTAAAACATAATGGTTTTGGTGTTAGGATAGAAAACAGTTCTTTTATTGATATTATATATTCTAATCTAACATGGAATACACATACAGCGATAATGGCAGATGGCTCACATGATATAAATATTTCATCATGTGAGATTACACGTAATCTAAGATTTAGTTTTATGAGTGATAGAAGCATTACAAGTTTCTATAAAAACAACATTCATTCTTCTCTATTTGCCTTCTATCTAATAGATTCAACTTGTAATGCTAGATATAACTGGTGGGGTTCACTTTTAGGACCTAGTCTTCTAGAATATAAAAATAGAGATAGAATTAGATATTCACATAGCAAGATACATGTTTATCCATGGAGTTTTACTCCTAATATAGATGCTGGTGTAAAATGGCATCTAATAGAACAACCTATTATTCAAACTCCTCTAAATAATATTAAATTCAAAGAAATTGATAGTGATAACGATGGCGTACCTAATTGGTGGGAGGAGAAATGGGGTTATAATCCTTATATATGGGATGACCATAGACATCTAGATCCAGATAACGATGGATTAAATAATATAGAGGAATGCTATACTGATAGCTATAACTCTAATCCATTTCATAAAGATTTATTCTTAGAGATAGATTGGATGACACCTTATGATAGGAATCATCCACCAGAATCTTCTATAGATGCTTTAAAGAAGGTTTTTGCAGATCATAATATAGCATTACATGTAGATATAGGCAACCTAGGCGGTGGAGAAGAAATACCATATCTACCTATCTTCACATACTCTCAACTAGTAGATTTATATTGGAAATATTTTCTACATAACAATCTAAATAACCCTAGGAGGGGCATATTCCATTATTGTATTATATGTAACCGTGGACCTGGACCTGGTTTTGCTTTTATAGGTTGGTATGGACTTGATTCTTTTTTAATCTCAGCTGATATGCTACAGGAGAATCAACCAAGGTATAGTAGAGAACACCTAGTTATACATGGTATATTACATGAAATGGGACATAACCTTGGTTTAACAGTAGATGATTATGGTGGAAATGATAATAAGATAGCAACATGGCCTATTACAAAACAATATTGGCTTTATAGAAACTATAAGAGCGTTATGAACTACTGGTATACCTACAAACTTTTTGATTACTCAGATGGAACACATGGTAGAGGAGATTTCAGCGACTGGCAGCATATAGATTTAGCATTCTTTAAACATACAAATTTTCTCATTCCTCCCTCCAGTTTATAAGTATTGCACCTATTATAAAGAAGATGATGGCAAATAATACTACGAAACCTGTGAAATATAATGTTTTATCTATATCCATATATATCATAGCGTTTCTAAAACCCTCGTTTACATAATATAATGGTAGAATTTTAGCAAACATTTGAAGGAATTCTGGCATTATCTCTAATGGGAAAAAGGTACCCGCTAGGAACATCATTGGAAATGTTATAGCTCCACCAGCCATATCAGCTGTTTCTTCTTCTTTAACAAAACGAGATATAATCATACCTATACCGGAGAATAGGAAACTAGTTGAGATAACTAGGATAACTGTAAATATATCTAGATGTACATGTAGATTAAAAACAATCCATCCGACAATTAGAATAATAATAGTTGAGAGGAAAGAGAGGAATAACATGAATAACATCTTCGCTAGAAGCCACTCGGTTTTATTAACCGGTGTAGTAAGTAGTTTCCTAAGTATACCATTCTTCCTATATTTAGTGTTACGTTCGATACTACCATAGATAGAAGAGGTCATAATAGTGAAACCTATCATACCTGGTAGAAAGAAATCAATGTAACTAAGGTTTTCTCCAGCAGCTATCTTCTCATTTAAACCTATAATTTTTCTTCCACCTGTAAGCTGCATATTAATCTCATATAACGTGCTTTGAAGAACAGTTTTTATAACATCTACTGTATCTCCTCTAGCAGGATCATAATAGAAGGAGAGGTTAGTAGTAGAAATAGGGTTAAGGATGATGTCATTTAAATCCTCTCCGAAACCATTAGGTATAACTATAGCAGCAGGGAGGTCATTATCAAGCATATAAGAAGTTATATTTTCATTTTTATCAACATTTTTAATATCAATTATTGAGATATTTTCAAGTATATCTATAAGTAGATGGGAATAAGTTGAATCATCTAAATCTTGAATGGCAATAGTATATGTTATATCATTTGACCCAGAAAATATAGAACCAAAGAGTAGAATTAATAGGATAGGGAAGAGTAAACTCCAGAATACAGAACTTCTATTTCTAAACCATTGTTTCAAATTTGCATAGACATCATAAAAGATAAACCTAGGATTCATATCGTTCCCTCTAAAAGTTTTGCACCAGTAAGCGTTAGAAATACTTCTTCTAGATTAGGACAACGGATATCAATACTATCATATTCTATATTATTATCTTTTAATAGAGAGAGGACTTCTAATATATCGCTATATCTTAATATATGCATTGTAACTCCATTATTTCTAGATATCTCTACATTGAAACCTTTTTCTTTCAAAAACTCATATACCTTAGGGTTACCATTTATATGAAGTGTATTACCCTTACCGTATCTCTGTATTAGTTCATCTACTGTTCCCTCAGCGATAATCTTACCTTTATGGATAATAGCTACATGATCTGCTAGATACTCTGCTTCCTCCATATAATGTGTGGTTAGGAAAATGGTTTTACCTTGTCTTTTAAGATTTGATATAACATCCCATACCTCTCGTCTAGCTTTTGGATCAAGGCCTGTTGTAGGTTCATCTAAAAATATTATATCTGGATCATTAACCAATGCTATAGCAACACCAACCCTCTGTTTTAAACCACCTGATAGATCTTTATAGAGTTTATCCTTTTCTCCTTCTAAATTCATCTCTTTTAGTGACTTAGATATCTCTATATGTTTATTAAAAAGACTTGAAAAATATTCTAATGTTTCTCTAACAGTTAATCTTTCAAAGGATTTAAACTCCTGTGGGAGTACACCTATACGTTCTTTAATCTCACTGAAAGATTTACTGATATCCTTACCAAAGATTTTGATTAAACCCTTAGTAGGTTTACGAATAGATTCAATCATCTCAACGGTAGTGGTTTTACCAGCTCCATTAGGTCCTAGAAATGCAAAAACCTCTCCCCTTTTAACCTCAAAAGATATATCATCAACAGCGATTAGATCACCATAAATCTTAGTTAGATGAGATACAGATATAGCTATATCCTTTGATTTTTCAAAAACAATTTTACCTATAGTATAACAATTAGGGCATACAACTTTTTTAATCTCACCTGGTAAACCCGTTATAGTGAATACATGTTTACAGTTAGGGCAGCGAATGGTTTTCTTAATTAACTCGGACACAAAGGATAGAAAAAAGAGGGGAGTATTTTATACTTACTGGAATCTAAAAATTGTAGAAAAATTTAATTCCTTAAAGTATGAGCAAGTGCTCTAGCGCGGTTTCCAACAACAAATGCTTTTGTGATAAATTCTATTTCATCAGCTTCTTCAGAGCTTGATACTTGTCCAACAATCATCATCTCTTTTCTCACCGAATATCTATTTTGTAAAACTATTTATAAACGATTTGTTGTGCAACTATTACCGGGCATCTTTACATTTGTTATCCACTTAATGTGACATTTAATTTTAAAGAACATATATCACCCAGTTTAGCCTCTACTATATCACCATCTCTAATTTGCGATACACCCTCTGGCGTACCAGTTAAAATTAGATCGCCAGCTTTTAAAGTCATAATAGAAGATATAAACTCTATAATCTCCTCTATTGAATATATAAGATATCTAGTGTTGGAAGACTGTCTGATTTCATTATTCACTTTAAGAATAAGATCTAGATTATATGGATCATCTACTTCTTCTTTTAAAACCACTTTACTTATAGGGCAGAAGGTGTCAAAACTTTTTGATATCGTCCAAGGCCATCCATTTCTCTTAGCTTCTTCTTGTATATCACGAGCTGTAATATCCAAACCAAGGAGGTAACCTAGTATATGACTCATTACATCCTTCTTTTCTATATTCTTAGCCCTTCTTCCTATTACTACTCCTAATTCAACTTCATGATGAACTATTTTGGATTGCCTTGGTATAATAATGGTTTGACCATCAAATATTACTGAACTAGCAGGTTTAAGGAAAAGAAGTGGTTTCTCAGTTACCTTAGAATTCATCTCCTCTGCATGTTTTCTATATGTTCTCGCCAGACAGATTATCTTACCTATCCTTAATCTTCTATTTATATCTTTAAAATGATAATAAAGCATGTGGATATAACAGTTTTAGTAGATATATAAAATTTAGCTGAATATCCATTAATTTTTCAAAGGTTTATTAAATTTAATTTTATCTAGCATAAAAAGCATCGTAAGACTTAATAGCACTATATTTTTCCATATACTTGGATAGATATGGATTTAGATATAACGAAAAAATTGATTAAACCAGCTGATACAAAGATTGTTTTACTGGTTATGGATGGATTAGGTGGAATCCCTGATTCTTCTACTAATTTAACTGAGCTTGAATCAGCTTATACGCCTAATCTTGATAACCTTGCTTCAAAAAGTATATGCGGTTTACAACAACCAGTTGCTACTGGTATAACACCTGGTAGTGGACCAGGGCATCTAGCTTTATTTGGATATAATCCTATAGAATTTCAAGTTGGACGTGGAGTATTAGCAGCATATGGTATAGGATTTGATCTACAGGATAAAGATGTAGCTGCTCGTGGAAATTTCTGTACGGTAGATGATAATGGTGTTGTTATAGATAGACGAGCAGGTAGAATATCTACAGAGAAGAATAAAGAATTATGTCAACTTATTAGAGATAATATTAATATACCTGGTATAGAGGTTTTTGTTGAAACTGTAAAGGAACATAGATTCTTA
The DNA here is from genome assembly GCA_003649845.1 of Thermoplasmata archaeon. GTDB lineage: Archaea > Thermoplasmatota > E2 > DHVEG-1 > DHVEG-1 > B44-G15. Next base: position 15,378 of record QMTB01000014.1, read on the forward strand.
TTGGTTTTAAGAGGAGAAGATTTATCCGGTGAGCTATATGATACAGATCCACAGGAGATAGGTAAACCACCTCTTCCTCCTAGAGTTTCCTCATCAAACGCTGAGAAAACAAGAGAAGTTGTAGAAGAATTTCTACGGCAGGTGAGAGAGATTTTAAGAGAACAACATCCAGCGAATATGGTTCTACTTAGAGGTTTCTCAATGAAACCCGGTTGGCCTACTATGGAAGATGTATTTGGTTTGAAAAGCGCTGCTATAGCTGCTTATCCAATGTATAAAGGTTTAGCTAAGCTTATAGGAATGGATATTCTACCTACTGGAGAAACAATCTCAGAGGAATTTAAAACATTAGAAGAACATTGGAATAAATATGATTTCTTCTATCTACATGTTAAAAAAACTGATAGTAGTGGTGAGGATGGAGATTTCAATAGGAAAAAAATGATTATAGAAGAAGTAGATCAATATATACCAAGGTTATTGGATTTGAAACCAGATGTAATAATTGTAACAGGGGATCATTCTACACCATCTGAGCTTAAAGCTCATAGTTGGCATCCAGTACCAGTATTATTATGGTCAAAACATTGCAGACCAGATAATGTAAAGCATTTTGGTGAGAGAGAATGTATTAATGGTGCCCTTGGTCCTAGGTTTCCAGCTGTAGAGCTACTACCATTAGCATTAGCAAACGCTGGTAGATTAGAGAAATTCGGTGCCTAAAAGTTGATATAGTTTATACTCCTAGGATATCTGTATATCCTCTGTGATCTTGTTTCATCCCTATAATCATACCTGTGATGAATGCAATTAACCATATTAGATATACGGCTAAACTAAATTTTGGGAAACATTTCAAGAGTATAATATTTCCTGTTTTAATTATAATGGATGCTAGGATATTATGAGATATTATTAAAGCTAATGCAATTGCTCCTACTATCATATGAATTGGATATACCTCTCCTTTACCTAATATAAACATTAATGTTGCACCAGTGAGTTCAAATAATAAACCAAGCCAGAATAGTTTAACATACCAGGGTTTAAGTATACCTGATGATAATTCAACTATTATACCAATAGAATAACATATCCAAGCTATTGTTAAAAATATGATAGCTGCTATAAGCATGGTTTCATTTGAAATACCTGTTTTTAGAAACTTGGATAAACATTTTATGATCATCTGCTCCCTAATTTCATCTACACTAGTAAGAATTTTATTAACAGATTGACTATTGATATATGGTATAGCAGTAGCAGTGGAAACTATTAATATTGTTATAAAAATAACTCCTATACCTCCTATGATTTTAGATTTCATGCTCTACCCTCCAGAATGATAATATATATACTACAATATTAATTTTTGGATATTTTAGATTTTGATAAAATG
>QMTB01000015.1 GCA_003649845.1 Thermoplasmata archaeon
AGGGGGCACACGCAGTTGGTACTGCGTGTAAATTGTTGAAAAAATGGGTATTGAAGAACCTTATGAAAAATTATAAGGAACAGATGAGTTTAGGAGAGGGTTAGTAAAACTGCAAAAGTTTTGGAATGACACAAGTACTACCAACGTGAATATATCTAATTTCCAATGGAGAAACATTAACTCTGACAGAGCGCTGCCCTTAGGATAACATTTATATATCATTCTCTATATGCGATTATTCCCGGTTCAAACCAGACATTAGTTGGGCAATTCCCTGTAAGATGGAATCCCGATATCAAGCAGCCTTAAGATAAATTTTGGCTGCCTGTGAGATGTCACGGTTTGGACAAGAAGATGTGGATTTCCTATTACCTTTGGAAGAGATGATAAGTTATGCCTGAGAGACATCATCCTAGGAGAGGATCAATGGGGTTTTCACCCCGTAAGAGAGCTAGAGCAGAGACTCCCCATATTAAAAGTTGGCCAGAAGGTGGGGAGAAACCAAAAATCCAAGGGTTCTTTGGCTATAAAGCCGGTATGACTCACGCCCTTGTTGTTGATTATCGTCCAACCTCTACCACTTCAGGCAAAGAAGTAATTATGCCTGTTTCAGTAGTGGAGGTTCCACCTATAAAAGTAGCTGCAATTAGAGCCTATCAGAAAACCGTTTATGGATTAAAAACAGTTGGTGAAATATGGGCTGATAAATTTGATCCAGAGTTAGGTAAACGAATCAATTTACCTAAAAATAAAAAAGATGAAAATTGGGATATCTTCAAAGACTCAGATGATATCAGAGTCATTGTCTATACTCAACCTAAACTTGTCACTGGTATACCAAAAAAAATACCTGAAGTTAGAGAGTTAAGAATTGGTGGAGGAACAATTGATGAACAAATAGATTATGCAAAAAGTATTCTTGGCAACGAAATCAAAGTTAATGATGTTATTGCAGAGGGGGATATGCTGGATGTTATAGCTGTTACTAAGGGAAAAGGTTTCCAAGGGCATGTTAAAAGATGGGGTGTAAAACTTTTATCTCATAAAAATTCTAAACATCGTCGCATGATTGGAACCGCTGGATCTTGGCATCCAAACTGGATTCAAGCAACGGTACCACAAGCTGGACAAATGGGATACCATCAACGTACAGAATACAACAAGAGAGTAATTAAAATAGGAGAAAATGGAGAGGAGATAACTCCTGCAGGTGGTTTTCCACATTATGGCATAGTCCGTAATTCCTATATTCTACTTCATGGTTCTATTCCTGGACCAGCAAAGCGACTTATAGGTATGAGAGATGCAATTAGATATCAGAAGGGTGTCAAGGTAGAGAAACCGGAAATTACCTATATATCCACAAGTAGCAAACAGGGGGTATAAAGAATGGTTAAGGTAAATGTTTACAGTCTAGATGGTTCTACAAGAGAGGAGATAACTCTTCCCTCTGTATTCTCTACAGTTTATCGTCCAGATATAATCCATAAATCATTTAATGTTCTAAGAGCAAACAAGAGGCAACCCTATGGAGCTAGCCCTATAGCAGGTTTGAGACACGCCACTGCCTCTGTAGGCAAAGGTAGAGGTATGTCTAGGGTACCAAGACTAACCCAGGGTAGACAAGCAGCTCTTGCTCCATGTGTCGTAGGCGGTAGAAGAGCCCACCCTCCAAAAGTTGAGAAAAAATGGAAGGAAAAAATCAACAAGAAAGAGAAGATACTCGCTAGAAATTCTGCTTTAGCAGCAACTTCTATTAGAGAATTAGTTATTAATAGGGGACATAAATTTAAATCTGATATTACTCTACCTGTGATAATTGAAGATTCATTTGAAGAGATAAATAAAACCAAGGAGGTTATAAAGGTATTTGAGAAGATTGGAATATATGATGATATTATAAGAGCAAAAAATGGTACACATATTAGAGCAGGTATAGGTAAACTTAGAGGGCGTAGATATAAAACACCGAAGTCCATCCTTATAATTGCATCTAAAGATAATCTCCTAAAAAGCTCTAGGAATTTACCAGGAGTTGATGTGGTTAAACCAGAGCAATTAAACATCGAACATCTTGCACCTGGCGGAATAGGTGGTAGACTTACAGTTATCACTAAATCTGCTTTGGAATTATTAGGAGGTAAGAACTGATGGATCCCTATGAAATTATATATCATCCACATGTCACAGAGAAAACAATGGATTTAATGGAGAAAAATAATGCTTTGGAGTTCGTCGTCAAAAGGAATGCCACAAAAAAACAGATAAAGAATGCTATTGAGAAGATGTTTGAAGTTAAAGTTAAGAAGGTAAATACAAAGATTACAAAGAATGGAAAACATGCAATTGTTATGTTTCCACCAGAGTATAAGGCAGAGGAGATTGGTATGAGAATAGGAGTATTCTAAAGGAGGAAAACTATTATGGGGAAGAAACTCATCCAACAGAGACGGGGACGGGTGAAAGGTAGATATAATGTGCCCTCTCATCGTTTCAAAGGAGATATTAGATATGAATATAATATCCTAGGTAAAAAGGGAGTGGTTGAGGATATCATTCATGACCCTGGTAGAACCGCCCCTTTAGCAGTTATCAAGCTAGAGGATAAAACAAAAACTCTTATGATAGCAGCTGAGGGTACTAAAGTTGGTGATGAAATATGGTTTACTGAGGATATAGAGGCTATGAAACCAGGGAATGTACTCCCTGTTGGAAAGATATCAGAAGGGTATCCCATATACAATATAGAACTTAGACCAGGAGATGGAGGTAAACTGGTACGTGCAGGTGGTAGTAGCGCAACAGTAGTGTCACACAGTGGCAATACTACAACTATACGGTTGCCCTCTGGTAGATTCAAAACTATATCTTCAAATTGTCTTGCAACGATTGGTGCAGTAGCGGGTGGTGGACGTAAAGATAAGCCCTTTATGAAGGCTGGTAAGAAATTCCATGCTGCTCGTGCAAGAGGAAGAGTATACCCGGTTGTGAGAGGAGTTGCAATGAATCCTGTTACGCATCCACATGGTGGTGGCGCACATCAACATGTAGGTAAACCATACACTGTAAAAAGAGGAGCTCCACCAGGACGCAAGGTAGGTAGTATAGCGGCTCGTAGAACTGGGAGGAAATAAACATGGCTAAAAAAACAGGGTTTGTGAGATCATCTAGAAGTAAGAGGAAACAACTTCGTAAAAAAATCGAGGTTAGAAAAAAGGAATTCCGTTACCGTGGATTTACTCTGGAGGAATTACAGAGTTTACCTCTAGAAGAGTTCTTAGAATTACTACCTTCTAGGATGCGTAGAACCTTAAAAAGAGGGCTCACAAGAGAGCAGGATAAACTCCTCCGAGATATTGAAAAAGCAGATAAAGATGAAGTTATAAGAACACATCTTAGAAACATGATCATCCTTCCCAGTTTTGTTGGTCATAAAATAGCTGTTCATAACGGAAAAGAGTTTCAACAAATAACCATTGATCCATATATGATTGGACATTACCTTGGAGAGTTTGCATTAACACGTAAGAGAGTGATACATAGTGGCCCAGGTGTTGGTGCAACTCGTTCATCAAAATATATGCCTTTAAAGTGATGAGATATGCGTAGATATTCAATTGAAGTAGACCCAGATAAAACTGCTAAAGCATATGGATTTGAACTCCATTGTTCACCAAAGGATTCAAGAAACATTGCCCGTGCAATTCGTGGCATGACTTTAGAATCTGCAAAGAAATATCTTGAAGAAGTTATCGCTTTGAAAAGAGCAGTTCCTGCAGTATATCATAACAGAAAGGTTTCTCATCGAAAAGGGAAGATGGGACCAGGTAGTTATCCTAGAAGAGCAGCTAGGTATATCCTTAAGATACTTGAGAACGCGGAGAATAATGCGGAATACAAAGGTTTTGACGTGGAGAATATGCGAATTGTTCATATCTCTGCATACCGTGGTAGGGTAACCCCTGGGTTTATGCCACGAGCCTATGGACGTGCAACTGATAAAAATAGAAGCACAACTAATATTGAAATAATCATTGAAGAGGTAGAATGATGGCAGGTGAACGTAAATTTATCCGGGAAAGTACCAACAGAGTGCTAATTAAGGAATTCCTTCTTAAAAAAATAGAAGGAGCAGGATTTGGAGGCATGAAAATCCAACGTACGCCTATGGGAACTAGGATAAATATAGTGGTTGAACGACCTGGTATGGTTATAGGTAAAAGTGGCAGTAAAATAAAGGAGATCACCTCAGAGATACAAGAGAAATTCAATGTAGATAATCCACAGATTGAAATAGAAGAGGCTGGTTCCAGTGCTGCTTTAAACGCGCAGATTATGGCAGAGAAACTAGCAGAGGCACTGGAAAGAGGGTGGCATTTTAGACGAGCTGGTCATTCAACGGTTCATCGTATAATGGCTGCTGGAGCAAAAGGTTGCCAAGTGGTCATATCTGGTAAATTAACCGGTGCCAGGCATAGAACGGAAAAATTCATAGAGGGACATATTAAATATTGTGGAGAAACAGCTAACGAAGTAATGGATAGAGGTTTCGCCATAGCTAAATTAAAGGCTGGAGTGTTAGGTGTAAAAGTAAATATAATGAAGCCAGATGCAGTGCTTCCAGATGAGATAATGATTACACCTCCCAAATCTGAAAGTAAAGAGGAAAAGAAGACAGAAGAGAAAGTGGAGGAGAAACCAGAGGAAAAGGCAGAGAAACCAAAAGAGGAGAAAGGAACAGATATATCGAGACTTACAGAGATTCCTGGTATTGGACCATCTATTGTAAGAAAATTTGAAAAAGCAGGAGTGAAATCATTAGAGGAATTATATAATATGGATGCAGATGCCCTCTCTTCAATAGAGGGTATAGGTAAAAAAACAGCCCAACTTATAATAAAAGAGCTTAGAAAAATCCTTGGAAAATAGGAGTGATTTGATAGATGAGGGTAAAAGAAATTAGGGCAATGACTCCTGAAGAAAGAAAGGAGAAACTTGAAGAACTTAAAAGGGAACTCATGCATGAGAGAGGTGTAGCTGCTATGGGTGGTTCACCTCACTCTCCAGGTAGACTTAGATATTTACGTAAATCTGTAGCTAGAATGCTTACTATCATGCATGAAAAAGGAGAACGATAAATGAGTGAGATCTGTCCTAAATGTGGTCTCCCAAAAGAGCTATGTGTGTGTGAAGAAATTGCAAGAGAACAACAGAAGATAGATATAACTGTAGATAAAAGAAGGTATGGTAAAGTGATGACTATAATAGAAGGTCTGGATTCCAATGAACTAGATCTAGAAGCTCTGCTAACTAAGCTTAAAAAGAAATGCGCTAGTGGTGGGACTATAAAAGAAGGTAAAATCGAATTACAGGGAGATCATAGAGAAAAGGTTAAAGAAACATTGGAGGAAATGGGATTCGTAGTGGAAGTATCCTAGGTGATGAACATGAATAAACAGAGATTCCTCAGAGATGAATTCATAGGATTAACAGTAAAGATAGTTGAGAGTAAAGATCCTACATGGCTCCATAAATCAGGTGTTATATTAGATGAGACAAAGAATACCTTTCTCATTGATACCAATGGGCAGCGTAAAAGAATTGCTAAAGACATTGCTACATTTGAATTTAGATTTAATAATGAGAGAATACGTGTCCATGGAAGGGATATAGCCTACCGACCTGAGGACCGCATTAAAAAAGTGAAGGTGAAATATATATGACGGAGAAGGCAAGGGATATAGGATTAAATGTAAAACCGCCTGAGAGGACATGTAATGATAAAAACTGTCCATTTCATGGTACTCTCCCTGTTAGAGGGCAGGTTATAACAGGTATTGTATCCTCTACTAAAATGCAGGGTTCAATCATAGTAAAAAGAGAGTATCTACATCTAGTTCCAAAATATGAGAGATATGAAAAACGTACATCTACATATGCAGCACATTGCCCTCCATGCTTAGATATAAAAGTGGGGGATAAAGTTAGGATAGCTGAGTGTAGACCTCTAAGTAAAACAATATCCTTTGTTGCAATCGAGAAAATAGAGGAGGCTTCTAAATGAAGGGTATAGCTGGTAGAGTAATGCGAGGATTATCAACCGGTTCAAGGTTGGAATGCGTAGATAATACTGGTGCAAAGGTCGTAGAGATCGTTGCTACTCCAAAGTTAAAAGGGACCCATAGGAGATACCCAAAAGCAGGGGTTGGAGATATGGTTGTTATAACTGTTAAAAAAGGTACTGCTGATATGCGTAGGCAACTATTGAAAGCAGTTATAGTAAGACAACGTAGACCTTTCCGGAGACCAGATGGTACAATGGTTCAATTTGAAGATAACGCCGCTGTTATTGTAACAGAATCCGGTGAAACTAAAGGCTCTATGATCAAGGGACCTGTTGCTTTAGAAGCTGCTGAGAGATGGCCTAGGATAGCGGCTAACGCCTCAATAATTGTTTAGGAGAGTTAAAAACTATGAAATCGATAAAACCACGGAAGCAGAGGAAGCAACTGTATAATGCTCCACTTCATAAGAAAAGGAAGTGGATTGCGGCGCATCTAAGCGAAAACTTGCTATTAAAATATAATAGGCGCAGCATACCAGTTATAAAGGGCGATACCGTTAAAATCATGCGCGGTGCTTTCAAAGGACATGAGGATAAGGTAACAAGTGTGAATGTTAAAAAAGGTTTTGTTGAGGTGGAGGGTGTAACTCTTACAAAAGCAGATGGTAAAAAGGTGGCCAGACCTATTCATCCGAGTAATCTTCTCATTACAAAACTTAATTTAGCTGATAAATGGCGTAGACATCGTCTAGAAGAAGGTTTACCAGAAGAAACAAAGGAGGAGATAGAAGAAGAGGGGATTGAGCAGGAGAGAGAGCTGGAGGAGGAGCGGAAATTAGAGGAAGAGAAGACTGAGGAAGCGGAAACCGAGAAAGAAGAAATTGTAGAGGAGGAATATCCTAAAGAAGAAGCTATAGAAAAAACAAGTGGAGGAGAAACAGAGGAGGTAAAAGAAGAGAAGAAAAAATCTGAGGAGGGTTCTTCTACAACACTGCAGGAGGAATCAAAATTAGAGGAAGAAGAATCTAATAGATCTAAGGATAAGGAGGAATAACATCATGTCTCGTCATCTTAAAAGATTAAATGCTCCACGTGTAGTTCGTTTACATAGAAAGGAGAAGAAGTGGGCTATTAGACCTTCTCCAGGTCCTCACCCTATTGATCAATCTATTCCCTTAGGTTTAATTATTAGAGATTATCTCAATTTATGTGATACTCTTAGAGAAACTAAGAGAATCCTCTCTCAAGGTGAAGTATTTGTAGATGGTAGGATACGTAAGGATTATAAATTCCCAGTTGGACTTATGGATGTTATCTCTATACCTAAGATTAGGAAACAATATAGGGTATTATATAATGAAAGAGGTAAACTCACCCTTGTACCAATAACTGAAGAAGAAGCTTCTTGGAAGCTTTATAGGATAGAAGATAAAACTATTTTAAAAGGAAAGAAGATGCAATTGAATCTACATGATGGTACTAATAAACTCGTTGATGAAGATAAATATCACACAGGTGATGTTCTAAAGATTTCTTTTGAGGGGAGAGAGATAAAAGAAGTTTATCCAAGGGAACCTGGTGCTGTCTCTCTCATTATAGGCGGTAGACACATTGGTGAGATTGCTACTATTCAATCTTTTGAGATCATTAGATCCTCTAAACCTAATATAGCCCATATGAAAGGAGTGCAAGAATTCACTACACTTCAGAAATATGTTTTCCCGATTGGTAAAACAAAACCTGTTATAACCCTTCCTGAGGTGAATATACAATGAAGAAGAGTAAACAATGGCTTACTCAACCACGTATAGAGAAGGTTACTGTTAATATCGGTGTTGGAGAAGCTGGTGAGAGACTTCAGAAGGCAGAGACTGTCTTATTAAATATAACAGGTCGTAAACCTGTTCAAACGTTATCTAAAACCACCAATAAAGATTTAGGTATTAGAAAGCGTATGCCAATTGGTTGCAAAGTTACATTGAGAGGAAAAACTGCGGAGGAGTTTCTTATAAAAGCCTTTCAAACAAGGAATAATAAGATTGCTGAATATGCGTTTGATGAGCAAGGTAATTTCTCATTTGGAATTCCAGATCACACCTTGTTTAAAGATCAAAAATATGATCCTGAGATAGGAATCTTTGGGATGGATGTATGCGTAACTATGGAGAAACCAGGTTATCGTGTTAAACGTCGTCGCATTCAAAGACGTAGTATACCAAAGCATCATAGAGTTACTCGAGAGGAAACTATGCAGTTTATACAAGAAAAATTTAAAGTGGAGGTGGTAGAATAAAGATAAAAGAGAGACAGAAAATCTATGGCAGAATCCATGGATGTGAAAGATGTGGTCGAAAGAGAGGTATAATACGTTTATATGGACTCCACCTCTGCAGGCAGTGTTTCCGTGAGAAAGCAGAGGAAATGGGATTTAAAAAGTATTACTAAAAGGAGGCATAATTTATGTTGAATGATCCATTGGCTAATGCTCTGTCACTCATGAAAAATGCAGAGATGAAAGGTAAGAGGATATGCCGTATTAAACCATCTTCTAAACTTATCAGTGGTGTTTTACGTGTATTTAAAGAGAATGGGTATATTGGGGAATATCAGTTTATAGATGATGGTGAAGCAGGGATATTAGAAGTAGAATTAATAGGTAATATCAATAATTGTGGTGTGATAAAACCTAGGTACCCTGTTAAAAGAGATGAATTAGAGAAATGGGAGCGAAGATATCTCCCTGCTAGAGATTTTGGTTTACTGATACTTACTACTACTAAAGGGATAATATCAAATGAGGATGCGAAGAAGTATGGTATTGGAGGTAAAATGCTAGCTTACGTTTACTAGAAGGTGAAAAGAGTATGACAAAGAGACCTGATATAGAAGAGAAGATAGTTATACCAGAAGGTGTAGAGGCTACTCTAGAAGATACAAGATTAACTATTAAGGGAGAGAAAGGAGTTCTATCTAGAGAGTTTTCGCATCCACAGATAAAGATCTCAATATCAGATGGATCTATAGTGATATCTTGCAGGAATCCTAGGAGGAAACAAGCTGCTCTTGTAGGTACTTTTAAAGCTCATATAAAGAATATGTTTCATGGAGTTACAAATGGTTTTGAATACCGTATGAAAACAGTTTACTCTCATTTCCCTATTAAAACAATGGTTGATGGTAACTATTTTGTAATTCAAAATTTCCTTGGAGAACGTCATCCTCGTAAAGCTTTGATTCTAGAAGGTGTTTCTGTTGAGATAAAGGGAGATGAGGTTATCGTTAAAGGTATAGATAAAGAGAAGGTTGGTCAGACGGTTGCAAATATAGAGAGAGCAACAATAGTTAAAAATAGAGATGTACGAGTATTTCAAGATGGAGTATATAGAGTGAGTAAGGGAGGTAGCTAGGGATGACAAAGGAAGAGATAATAAAAAAGCTAGTAGAGATAAAGGGAATCGGACCAGCAAAGGCAGAGGCGATCTATAAAGAAAGTTTTGATAGCGTAGAGAAACTTGCTAATGCATCAGTTGAAGAGTTAATAAAAATAAAAGGTGTCAATGAGATAATTGCTAAGGAGATTATAGAATATTTTGCATCACTACAGCAAGAGAAACCTAAGGAAAAACTTGAGGAAACCGTTGAAAAAATTGAAAAGCCATCTGGAAAACCAAGTGTAAAGAAGACAGCTGCTCCTAGCGACTATAAGGTTAAAAAGAAGCCTGTTTTATCTGAAGAATTGAAAAGGGGGGTCTCTCTCCGTAAGCGTATCAAGGAACGTACTCCTCGTTTCCTAAGAGAGGAATGGTTTAGATATAAACGTATTCCATTGAATTGGCGTAGACCAGATGGCATCTCCTCTAAGATGCGGAGGAATTTTAAGTATAGACCTAAGAGGGTTAAAGTAGGTTTTAGGGGACCTAGGAAAGCTAGGGGTTTACATCCATCTGGTTTTGAAGAGGTTCTTGTATACAATGTTAGAGATTTAGAGGGTTTAGATCCTAATACCCAAGCTGCACGTATAGGCAGCACTGTCGGTACTAGGAAGAGGATGGAGATTCAAAAGAAAGCGGAAGAATTAGATATTCGAATACTTAACGGGTGAGAATAGATGACTGATTTAAGGAATCAACGTAGAATGGCTGCAGCTATACTTAAATGTGGTATCAATAGAGTATGGATGGACCAAGATAGAGTCGATGAGATAGCAAAGGCTGTAACTAAAGATGATATTAGAGTACTTATACATGGTAAGGCTATTAGAAGTAGACAGAAGAAAGGTATCTCCAGTGGGAGGAAGAAATATATTGCAAATCAAAAACAAAAAGGTCGTAGAAAAGGTCATGGTTCTAGAAAGGGAGCTAAATATGCTAGATTCCCGAGGAAGAGAAGATGGATTCAAACGATCCGTCCTATAAGGGCTTATCTAAGGGAACTCAGGGATAATAAACTTATTGATCCATCTACATATCGAAAATATTATATGAAAGCTAAAGGTGGAGAATTTAGAAGTAAACGTCATCTTAGGATGCATCTTATATCCGATGGGGTGTTGAAGGAGGAAGATTTATCTAAGGAGGAAGCATCATGAGCCAAGGTCCTAGATATCATGTTAAACCTAGACGGCGACGTGAAGGGATTACAGATTATAGAAAACGTCTTAGATTACTTAAATCTAGGAAAACAAGAATTGTTGTCCGTAGATCCCTCAGGAATTTTAGAGTACAATTCATAGATTATGATGAAAAAGGTGATCGTATAAGGGCTTCTGCAATTGCGTCTGAACTTACTAAGAAATATGGATGGAAGTATTCTACTTCTACTACTCCCGCGGCATATCTGACAGGTTTGTTAGCAGGGGTTAGAGCAAAGGAAAAAGGTATAACAAAAGGGGTATTAGATGTAGGGCGTCAGGTTCCTGCTAGAGGTTCAAAGATATTTGCTGCTTTAAAAGGCGTTCTTGATGCTGGGATAGATTGCCCGCATAGTGAAGATATACTACCTAGTGAGGATAGAATCCTTGGTACTCATCTAAATGAAGAGATTTCTAAAGATCTACCTAAAATAAAAACAAAGATCACAGGGGGCGAATAATGGTTAGAAGAGCTCAGAAGTCAGTTGAAGCTGAAGCAGTAGTTGAATGGCAACCTAAAACAAAGCTCGGTAGGCTTGTTAAATCAGGAAAGATTACTACTATGCATGATGCTTTAAAAACAGGTTTACCTCTTAGGGAACCTGAAATCGTTGATCTTCTGCTACCTGATCTCGAAGATGAAGTATTAGATGTTAATATGGTACAACGTATGACAGATTCTGGTAGAAGAGTGAAGTTTCTAATCACCGTTGCAGTTGGAAATAAAAATGGTTATGTAGGTCTTGCCCATGCGAAGGGAAAGGAAGTAGGGGCTAGTATAAGGAAAGCTATTGAGAATGCTAAGTTAGAGATTATAGAGGTACGTAGAGGATGCGGCTCTTGGGAATGTGGCTGTGGTCAACCACATACAGTTCCTTTTGAGATAACTGGTAAAAGCGGTTCTGTAGAGGTTACCTTTAAACCTGCCCCTAGAGGCATAGGACTAGCTACTGGGGATATAGCCAAGAAAATCCTTCGTTTAGCAGGTATTCAAGATTGCTGGGGTTTTACTAGAGGTAAAACTAGGACTACTATAAATTATGCTAAAGCTGTTTTTAATTCATTGAAAAAACTTAATGAGGTGAGAATTACTTCTAAGGAAATTAGTCATATAGGAATCGTATCAGGTGCTGTTGAACAACCAACAATGGAACAGGAGGAATAAAAACCATGGTTTATGCTGTTATACGTGTTCGAGGAACTATTCATGTGAAACCTAAAATAAAGAAGACGCTACAACTTCTAAGGTTAAATAGAGTTAACCATTGTGTATTATTAGATGAAAATAAGGTTAATAAAGGCATGTTACAGGTTGCAAAGGATTATGTGACATGGGGTGAAATCAATAGAGATATGTTAATTAAATTATTACGAAATAGAGGTAAATTGAAAGGTGATAAACCTTTAACAGATGAATATCTTAAATCTTCAACCTCATATAAAGATATTAGTTCTCTTGCAGATGCAATATTAGAAGGAAAGATAAAATATAAAGATATACCGGATATAAAACCATTATTTAGATTGCATCCTCCAAAAAAAGGGTATGAAGGTATTAAACGTTCATATAGGAATAAAGGAGCTTTGGGATATAGAGGAGAAGATGTAAACGATTTATTGGAGAGAATGGTTGAATAAAAATTATGAAGGAGAGATACATCTATGGAAGAAACATTATATGATATTGAGATATACCGTGGAGATGGGGTATATATAGGTAGGATCTTTTCTGATATAGATGGAGTAAAGGAATTCCGTAGTGAACATCTAGATCAACTACTGAGAGATATAACCATTGATATCCAGCTTGCATTAGAGGAATTCGTAAATAGATCTAGTGTTTTCACAGAAAACCTAGATGAAGAAGGATAAGATTTTTAAATAATCCTATTATTTGGGCTTCTACCATCATATGGAGGAAAACGTTGAAATACACAAGATTCGAAAAAGCGAGGATCATCGGTGCGAGAGCGCTTCAGCTCTCTATGGGTGCTCCAGCTTTAATTAAAATTCCAAAGGATGTCATACTCCCAATAGATATAGCTATGTTGGAGTTTAAAGAAGGTGTTATACCTATAACTGTTAGAAGAATGAAAGGTAAAGAAAGAAGTAGAAGTAGGGGTCAATTATGACAGAGGAACAACAATCAGAAGAAGAGGAGAAGAAACAAGAAGAAGGCATGCTAGTATCAGAGGAAACCTATATGACCGCAGGTGTCCATATTGGTACTAGACAGAAAACAGCTGATATGAAAAATTTCATATATAAGGTTAGAAACGATGGGTTGTATATTATTGATGTAACTAAAACAGATGAGAGAATCAAATATGCAGCTAAATTTATAGCTAAATATGATCCAAGTAATGTATTAGTTGTCTCTGTACGTCAGTATGGTCAGAAACCAATTAGGAAACTAGCAGAGCATCTTGGTTTCCATGTAATCGCTGGAAGATTTAGACCAGGTACTCTTACAAACCCTAATGCTAAAGGTTTCTTAGAACCAGAGCTTTTAATCGTCACAGATCCACTTGCTGATTCTCAAGCTTTACAAGAATCTAGAAATATAGATATACCTGTCGTAGGTTTATGTGATACCAACAATGAAACAAAGTTTATTGATCTCGTTATTCCAACTAATAATAAAGGTAGACGTGCTCTTGCATTAGTATATTGGCTTCTAGCTAGAGAGATACTTAAGGAGAAAGGTAAGATCTCCTCTTATGAGGAATTTCAGCCTACTGTAGAAGAATTTGAAGCTGAAATCTAAAACCTCCTTCGAATTTGGGGGTAGAAAGTGCAGGCAAAGGTTAATGATAATATTATTCTCGTAGGAACAGCTCATATCGCAGAGGAGAGTGTAAAAGAGGTTTCAGAAACCATTGAGAGAATAAAACCAGATGTCGTAGCTGTTGAATTATGTAAAAGGAGATATGATGGTTTAACTCAGAAAGATAAATGGGAGAATACATCTGTCGCAGAGTTATTAAAATCTAATAATGCATATTTTTTCTTAGCTCAAACCTTTCTAGCTGCTATACAAAGACAGTTGGGTAAAGAATATGGAGTTGAACCCGGCTCTGAGATGCTTACTGCAATTAGAGAAGCTGAGAAGAGAGATATACCTGTAGCATTGGTAGATAGAGATATAGCTGTTACATTAAAGAGAGCTTGGCGTAAGATGGGTTTCAGAGAGAAAACACGTTTGCTATGGGAATTTCTAAAAGTATTAGTAGGATTTGATGAAGAAGAACAAAAAGAATTAGATCTCAAAGAACTAATGGATCAAGATATAATCTCTGCTATGATGGAGGAACTTAAAGATATTGCACCTAGTGCTACAGAGGTTTTAATAGAAGAGAGAGATGCATATATAGCTAAAAAAATTAAGGAAGAGAGTAGGAAAGGTAGAGTTGTAGCTGTAGTAGGAGCAGGTCATCTAAAAGGTATAAAAAAACATTTAGAAAACCCGGATTTTAATGTAGATCTAGAGAAACTAGAGGAGCTTCCTAAGAAGAGGGTTAGTCTAGTTAAAACCATTGGATATCTCATACCTGTTTTATTTGCCCTACTTATAGGTTATGCTTTGTTTACAAAAGGCGCTAATCTAGCTGGGACTATGTTCCTATATTGGTTTCTAATAAATGGTATATGTTCTGCTATAGGCGCAGCTATCGCAGGAGGGCATCCCTTTTCTATAATAACAGCTTTCTTTGCAGCACCTATAACTTCTCTGAATCCTGCTATAGCGGCTGGATGGGTTGCAGGGTATGTAGAAGCGAAGATTAGAACACCGGTTGTAAAGGATTTCCAAGAGCTTAGGAATCTTGAAACCTTTAAAGATTTCTGGCATAATAGAGTTGTACGATTACTATTAGTTGTAGCTTTAGCTAACGTTGGTAGTATGATTGGAACAATAATAGCTTTACCTTATATAACCAGTCTCCTAGGTTTAGGAACGTAAACTATTCATAAGAAAACCATGTTTCCATTTAATTAAGATGGATGAGGATTGGCGTAGAAGAATTTCTATTCATGATATATCTCCTAGGGAGTATATGTATTTCCCTAAAGGTATTTTAGAACAAAGTAAAGCAGGGGAGTTTAGTCTTATAGAGATTATACATATATTATTAGCTATAGGTGCACTAGGTATATCTTTTAGTTTTGCTCTTACTAAAAATAGTATCCTATGGAGTTTAATGGGATATGACATTGATTTCAATAGATTATTAGATGGTATACCATATGCATTATTAGGTGTACTCACTGCTTTTATTGGACATGAGCTCTCTCATAAACTTACAGCTCAACATTATGGTTTATGGTCAGAGTTTAGAATGTATACCCTTGGTTTATTATTCTCCATGTTTTTTGCTATTACAACAGGTTTTGTATTTGCAGCACCAGGAGCAGTGATGTTTAGAGGAGAACCAAGGATATTTGAAGAAGGACATATAGCTGCTGCTGGTCCAACAATGAATATTATTATAGGTGGTTTAACTCTACCTTTTATATTATTCTCAAAAGGTTTATTTAGTAAACATATAGGTTTTATATGTATTATAAATATTATATTAGCAGTTTTTGATCTACTACCTCTTCAAGCTTTTGATGGAATGAAGATTATCACATGGAATACAAAGGTTTGGTTGATACTTTTCATAGCCTCTCTAATTCTATTGATCCTTATACTCCCATATATCACATTGGTTTCTACATTTTAGATAAATTCTTTGAGATAAGTTTGCTACGTTGTTTCTCCTGTTCTCTTTGAATCTTCTTCAATATCTTTTCTTTCTCCAACTGTCTTCTATCCTTCAATTTCAGTTCTTTTTCTTTATTAGTTTTCTCAGGGATCTCTTTCATTAAATTTTCTTTTAGAATTTTGAATTTAGATTCAACCTTCTTTTTCTCAATGGGAGGCACCTTTGGTAGGGAGACTTCAACTTCTCTAG